>NZ_JAMYQK010000023.1:0-89010 GCF_040320845.1 Mesorhizobium sp. M0601 | reverse complement strand
GCCAGCGTCGCGCACTAGCCCTGGGGTATCGCGCTAGCGCGCTTCGATCGTGCATCACGCCAGCGCCTCCTCGACAATCTTGCCGAGCTCCGGCGCGATGCAGGATAGATCCTCCTCGTCTTTGATCAGCACGCCGATGGCGCGGCGGAAGGCTTCCGGCCAGGGGCTGCCGCCCTTTTCGAGGATGGTGGCGGCGTTGGCCCATTCGACCGCCTCGGCGATTCCTGGCGGCTTGGCCAGCGGACGCGCGCGGATGTCGCGCACGGCGGAAGCCACGGCGCGGGCCGTGGCCTCGGCGACGTCGCCGGCGCGCAGCATGATGATCTCGGCCTCGCGAATGGCGTCGGGATAGGTGATCCAGTGATAGACGCAGCGCCGCCGCAGCGCTTCTGCCAGTTCACGGGTGCGGTTCGAGGTCAGGATGACGATCGGCTGCGCCGTCGCGCGAATGGTGCCGCGCTCGGGAATACTGATTTGGAAATCGGACAGGAACTCCAGCAGCAGCGCTTCGAATTCATGGTCTGAACGGTCGATTTCGTCGACCAGCAGCACGCGCTTTTCCGGCGCCTTCAGCACCTGCAGCAGCGGCCGCGCGATCAGGAAACGGTCGTCATAGATGTCGACCTCGTGCTCGCCGGCATGGCGGATGGCGAGCAGCTGGCGCTGGTAGTTCCACTCGTATAGCGCATGTGCGGCGTCGATGCCTTCATAGCATTGCAGCCGCACCAGATCGCGCCCGAGCAGTTCGGCTATCGCCTTCGCCGCTTCGGTCTTGCCGACGCCGGGCGCGCCTTCGAGCAGCAGCGGCTTGCCCAGCCGGATCGCCAGGAAGATTGCGGTGGCCAGGCTCTCATCGGCGAGATAGTGCGAGGCGGCGAGGCGGGACGCCACCGTCTCCGGCGAGGTCGCGACTGTCTCTGCGCTTGAAGTCCGGGCGCTTCTCTTGGGCATTTCCAGCACTCAGTTCGATGCTTGCGCCTTCAGCGCCCGCAGGATGCGCTCCGGCGTGATCGGCAGCGTGTCGATGCGCACGCCGACGGCGTCGAAGACGGCATTGGCGACCGCCGGGATCTGCGGGTTGGCGCACATTTCGCCCGGCCCCTTGGCGCCATACGGCCCGTCCGCCGAGGGCCGTTCCAGCACGATGATCTCGGTTTGCGCGAGATCGCCAGGACCCGGCATCAGATATTGGTTGAAGTCGGTGCCGCCATGGTCGCGATTGGGATAATAGGGTTCGGTCGTTTCGTAGAGCGCATGGCTGATGCCCATCCACGAGCCTCCGACGAGCTGCTGCTCGACCATTTTCGGGTTCAGCGCGCGGCCGATCTCAAACACGTTCTTCACGGTCAGCACGGTGACCTCGCCGGTCTCGTCGTCGACCTCGACCTCGGCAACCGTGCAGGCGTGCGCGTAGCAGGTCGACGGCTTCATCGCGCCGGTCTCTTTCTCCGGATAGGAGCGCGGGATCAAAAACATGCCGCGGCCGGAAATCGAACGGCCGCGCTTGAAATGCGCCGACAGCGCGACATCGAAGATCGAGATCGATTTCTGCGGCGCGCCCTTGACCAGGATGTTGCCCTGGCCATCGGTCTCGAGGTCCGAGGCATTCACCTCCAGCTCCTCGGCTGCCACTTCCAGCATCACCTGGCGGGCTTCCCTGGCCGCCTGGATGACGGCGTTGCCGGCCCGGTGTGTGCCGCGCGAGGCGAAGGTGCCCATGCAGTGCGGGCCGGTGTCGGTGTCGGCGGTGTCGACGACGACACGGTCGGTCGGCACGCCGATCGTCTCGGCGCAGATCTGCGCCATGATCTGCTTCATGCCCTGGCCGAGATCGACGCTCGACAGCGTCACCATGAAATTGCCGGTCGGCGTCGAATGCACCAGCGCCTGGGTCGGGTCGCCGCCGAGATTCATGCCGGTCGGATAATTGATCGCGGCGACGCCGCGTCCGCGCCTGATCGCCATCTCAAGCTCCCTTCGCGCAAGACGACATCGCCATGAATTTTTCCGCTACCGGCCAGTTGGCGGCGCGCGAGGCTTCCTGCATGCACTCGATCAGTGCCGCGCCCTCGGTCGGCTGCCGATGTGCTTTCATGTCGCCATCGCGATAGGCGTTGATGAAACGGAATTCGAGCGGGTCCATGCCGATCAGCCGCGCGAGCTTGTCCATCTGCACCTCCAGCGCGAAATCGCCGATGGTGACGCCGAAGCCGCGCATCGCCGAGGACGGGGTGCGGTTGGTGTAGACGCAGTAGGTGTCGATCCAGACGTTCGGGATCGTATAGGGGCCGGGATAATGGCCGGCGCCCTTCTGCGCGCCGTAGGGCGAATGGCGCGAATAGGCGCCGGCGTCGGTGTAGCCGTTCACTTTGCGCGCGACGATGCGGCCGTCGTTCATGACGCCGTCCTTGATGACGACTTTCTCGGCGGCGCGCGGCGAGGAAATCTGCATCTCTTCCTCGCGGCTGTAGATAAAACAGACCGGTCGTCCTGTTATTTTGGCGCCAAGGATGGCGATCGGCTCGACGATGACGTCGACCTTGCCGCCAAAGCCGCCGCCGACAGTGCCGCCGACGAAATGCAGCTTGTTGCCGGGCATCTGCAGGATGATCGAGGCGTTATCGAGGGTGAAGAACATCGCCTGCGTGTTGGTGTAGCAGGTGAAGCGGTCGTTACCCTCGGGTGCGACGATGCAGCCGGTCGTTTCGGTCGGCGCATGCTCGATCGGTGAAGACTGGTAGGTCTGTTCGAGCACGTGGTCGGCTCCTGTAAAGCCTGCCTCGACATCGCCGAAGCGCACCTTGCGGCATTCGCCGCTGTCGTAGAGGTAATAATTCCGGCCGTGATATTCGTTGACGATCGGCGCGCCGGGCTTCAGCGCTTCGTCCATGTCGAAGACGGCCGGCAGCACCTCGTAATCGACCTTGACCTTGGCGGCGGCTTCCTGCGCGGCGCGCTCGGTCTCGGCCAGCACCGCCACCACGGCCTCGCCCTTCCAGCGCACCTTGCCGTCGGCCAGCACCGTCTCGTCCTCCGGCCCGATCTGGATCAGGATCAGGATGGTGTAGACATTGTGCGGCACATCCTTGGCGGTCAGCACCTTGACGACGCCGGGGTGCTTTTCCGCCTCTGACGTATCGATGCTGCGGATGCGGGCGTGATGATGCGGGCTGCGCACCATCTTCAGGTGCAGCATGCCGGGAAAATTGCGGTCGGCGAAATAGGCGGTCTTGCCGGTGACATGGCCGGGCGAATCCGAACGCGGCCGCGGCTGGCCGATCTCGTGCAGATCGTCCTTGCGCTGGTCGGCGAAATAGCTCTTGCGGAGTTCCATTTTCTTAACTCCCCTCAAGCCGCGTTCTGCGAATTGGAGCGCGCGGCGCTCAGAACTGCCTGGATGATCGGCTCGTAACCGGTGCAGCGGCAGATATTGCCGGACAGTGCCTCGACCACATCCTCGCGGCTGGGGTTCGGCGTGTGATCCAGCAGCACCTTGGCGGCCATGATCATGCCCGGCGTGCAGAAACCGCATTGCGTGGCGAAAGCATCGAGGAAAGCGCGTTGCAGCGGATGCAGCACGCCGCCTTCCGAAAGCCCCGTGGTCGTGGCGATAGTTGCGCCATTGCAGGTCTCGGCCAGCGTCAGGCAGGACAGCCTGAGCTCGCCGTCGATGATGACCGAGCAGGCGCCGCAAGTGCCTTGATGGCAGCCGCCCTTCGGCGAGGTGTCGCCGATCTTGTCGCGCAACGCATGAAGCAGCGTCGTGCCGCTGTCGATGAACTCGGCTTTCTCCGCACCATTGAGCGTGAACTGAATCGGGACCTTTGCCATCTTTTTACTCCTTGCGCCGCAGCCAGGCGGACATATGCGCCACGGTCTTTCAGGCGAGCAGCAGCCGGCCGAGATGGACCGGCAGGACTTCGTTGCGATACCAGGCGCTGGCGATCGGATCGGTTGGCGGCGAAGTGCCGTCGCGGGCAACGGCCAGTGCCGGTGCGATGCCCTCGCTGGTGAGTTTCCGGCCAATCAAGGCTTTCTCCGCCGCCCTGGCACGGATCGGCCGGTCGGCCATGCAGCCGAGCGCGATCCGCGCTGACGTGACAGTGCCGTCCGGCGCCTGTTCCAGCACGGTGGCGATGCTCAGCACCGAAATGCCCTTTGGCTTGACCCGCGACACTTTCAGGAAGCGAAAGCCGCCTTCGGTCGGAAGCGTGAAGCCGACCGCGGTGACGATAGCGTCATTGCTCTCGCGCCTTGCCAGGAATGTCTCGATCGGCAGCTCGCCGTCGCTGGTGCTGACCGTTGCGTCCAGAGCCAGCAGCGCAACGGTGAAATCGCCGTAAGGCGTTGGCGCGAAGAGATTGCCGCCGACGCTCGCCATGTTGCGGATCGCCGGGCCGCCGACGGCGCGCGCGGCGTGGGCCAGCGGGGCGAGATCCGGATGGCGGGCGATCGCCGCCATGGTCACCGAAGCGCCGATGCGGACCTCGCCGCCGGAAATGTGGATAACCGACAGCGCCGGTTCGGTCGACCTGACGAAACCGGAGATCGACACGTCGCCTTCATTGGCGGCGCGCACGACCAACGTGCCGCCACCGAGGTAGCGGGTGCCGGCGGCTTTCAGCGCCGCGCCGGCGTCCTTCACCGTCGCGAAAGTCTGCAATGCAAGCGTCATGGAACGCTCCCTTTACGCCTGGCTCTGGCCGGCAAAATGGGCCTTCAGGGCGTTGAAGCCGCCCTGGAAGACGTTGGCGCCCATGCCTTCGGCCAGCTTGTCGGCTTCCTCTGGGGGCGCGTCGAAGCTGGCGGTCCATTCGGCATAGGTGCGGTCGCCGTCGGTCACCCGCCGCAACTGCAGCGTCGCCTTGTGGTTGGTGAGCGGCTGCGGCGTCTCCAGGATGGCGTAGCTGACGAGGAAGTTCTCGTCGGAGAAATCGAGCAGCTTTTCGCGCAGGCGGGCGCCGCTGGCGAGCTGGAAATTGCGCACGCAGCCGATCGTGCCGGCATCCTTGCCGTCCTCGATATGGCTTTCGACCATGCGCGGGTGCCAGGTCGGCAGGCCGTTGAAGTCGCGTATGCGCGCCCAGACCTTTTCGACCGGCGCGTCGATGACGCTGGAGATGGTGACTTTCGCCATTTGAACGTTCCCTCGCAAATCAGCTGCCTGGGAGGGTAGGGCGGCAGGCTCGGCGGCGCTTATCAATGCGTCTTGAACGCCTATCAAATAGTCTGAAAAACAGGCGCTCAGCTGATCGCCCGCGCCGCTTCGCGGTAAAGCGTCGGCGGGACGCCGACATGGTCGCGGAAGAAGCGCGAGAAATTGCCTTGCGTGGTGAAGCCGAGATTGCAGGCGACCGAGATCAGCGGCTCCTGCGACCACTGCAACTGCCGCACCGCTTCCTCCATGCGCAGCGTGTTCCAATAGACGTTGGGCGTCAGATTGGTCTGTTCCTTGAACAGTGCGAAGAAATGCGGCCGCGACAGGCCGACGCTGCGCGCCACGTCGTCGAAGCAGATGCGCTCGCAGACATTGGCTTTCATCAGCTGGATCGCCTTGCGGACGCGGAAATCCTGCATGGTGCTGACGCGGGCACGCACGGTCTGCGGTGCGGACGCGTCGGCGGCATCGAGCACGCTGTCGATGAAGCGCTCGATCTCGTAATTGGCGATGTCGTCGATGCTCTCATTGTCGCTGAGATGGTCGAGGAGGTTAGCCGCTGCCTTGTGCAGCCAAGGCTCGAGCGTGATTGCCGGGGCGGAGAACAGCGGCGCGGCGGAAGGCAGCTCGCGGCGTTTCCGTGCCCAGTCCGGATCGATGTAAAAGGCGAGGAACAGGCCGGGCGTGCCGTCGCGGGAGAGAGCGTGGCTGTGCGGCTGGAAGGAATTGATGCCGGCGGCGGTGCCCGGTCCAAGCCGCACCGTCTCACGGCCGATGGTCATCTCGCCGGCGGTGCCTTCCAGCCAGATGATGATATGCGCCTCGACATGGGCGTGGGTGACGAAGTCGCTGGCGACGTTCAGGACAGAAACATGTCCGAACCGGCCCCAGTAGAGCCTGATCGCTTCCGTCATGGGTATATCCTCCCGCAGGCGACTGGCCTCCCTTCGCCTGCTGCGAGCGATTGTGCGGCGCAGTTCGGGCTTGCGTCAAGACGGATGTGCACGTCCGGGCGCCGGCCATGCGCCGCAGCGGCGGATTTTCAGACCCGGCGATAGGAGCGCGTCCCCTTCTCCCCCAGGGGGAGAAGGTGGATCGGCGCGCTAGCGCCGAGACGGTTGAGGGGTGTTGGAAGAAATGAGGCGATGCCAAACTGGAGCCCCCCTCATCCGTCGCCTTCGGCGACACCTTCTCCCACAAGGGGAGAAGGGGGAGGCTGCGCTTGAACGTCAGTCGTTGCGCCTGAAATTGCGGATGCGGTCGAACAGCACGGCGAGCAGGATGGCGCCGCCGATGAACACGCCTTGCCAGAAGGCATTGATGCCGAGCAGGCCGAGGCTGTTGCGGATGACCTCGATCAGCGCGGCGCCGACGACCGCGCCGAAGGCGGTGCCCATGCCGCCGGCCAGGTTGGCGCCGCCGATGACGGTGGCGGCGATCACCTGAAGCTCCATGCCGTTGCCGAGATTGGTGGTGACCGCGCCCAGCCAGCCGGTCTGGATGATACCGGCAAGCCCTGCCGCCAATGCCGAGATCATGTAGACTACGACCTTGATCTGGCGCACCGGAACGCCGGTCAGCGTTGCCGCATGCTCGTTGCCGCCGATGGCGAAGATGTGCCGGCCGAATTTCGTCCAGCGCAGCACAAAGCCGGTGATCAACGCCAGCACGATCATGTAGAGCACCGGATTGGCAATGCCGAACACCCAGGCGCCGCCGCCCAGTGCCAGCAGCTTGTCGTGGTCCGGCCCGAACTGGAAGACGACGGTGTTGTTGGAGGCGACCATGGCTAGGCTGCGCGCAATCGACAGCATGCCGAGCGTCACCACGAAAGGCGGAAAGCCGAGATAGGCGATCAGAACCCCGTTGAAGGCGCCGATGATCAGCGCTGTGGCGATCGCAGCGCCAATGCCGATCTCAATGCCGTAGCCGGCATGCATGGTCACGGCCAGCACCATCGAGCACAGGCAAAGCACCGAGCCGACCGACAGGTCGATACCGCCGGTGATGATGACGAAGGTCATGCCGAGCGCCACGATGGCGACGAAGGTAACGTTGCGGGTGATGTTGTAGAGGTTCTTGGTCGTGGCGAAGGAATCCGTGGCCACCGACAGGAACAGGCAGGCGAGGATGACCGCGATCACCACCCAGAAGGTCTGGCTGGCAAACACCTTGCTCAGCAAGGTGTGCTGCTTGTGCGCGATCGTCTGATCAAGGGTGACTGCCATTATCGACCTTTTTTACTCATGGTTGAGGCGTCAATCATACCTGTTCGATGGCGCCGGTGATGAGTCCGGTGACTTCTTCCGGCGAACTCGATGCGATCGTCTTGTCGGCGACCTTGCGGCCGCGCCGCATGACGATGACGCGGTCGGCGACGTCAAAGACGTCGGGCATGCGGTGGCTGATCAGCACGACGGCGATGCCCTGGTCGCGCAAATGGCGGATCAGGTTCAGCACCTCGGCGACCTGGCGCACCGAGATCGCCGCCGTCGGCTCGTCCATCAGCACGATCTTGGCCTGCGAAAGCATGGTGCGGGCGATCGCCACCGCCTGCCGCTGGCCGCCCGACATTTGCTTGACCAGGTCGCGCGGGCGCGTTTCGGATTTCAGCTCGGCGAAGATCTGGCCGGCACGCTTGTACATCGCGGCATAGTCGAGGATGCGAAGCGGCCCGAGGCCGCGGCGCAATTCACGGCCGAGATAGACGTTGGCGGCGGCCGTCAGATTGTTGCACAGAGCCAGGTCCTGATGGACGATTTCGATGCCGTGCTGGCGCGCCTCGACCGGCTTGTGCAGGATCAGCTCCTTGCCGTCCATCTGCATCGTGCCATGGCTCGGCGGGAAATTGCCGGCGATCATCTTGACCAGCGTCGACTTACCGGCGCCGTTGTCGCCCATCAGGCCGACAACCTGTCCGGCCTCGATCGACAACGAAACGTCGTTGACCGCCTGGATGGCGCCAAAATGCTTCGAGATGTTGGTGAGTTCGAGAACCGCCACCAGCCTTCTTGCCTCCCCGTGCTTTGCGGCCTGCGGTTCTGCCGCGGCCTTTCGCTCTCCCCAGTTCCTCCCGGAGGCAGCGATTTTGCCCATTTACGCATAAGCCACCTTGGCGTCAACCACGGCTTCTTTCGAAAAATCAGTTTTGTAGGACAAATAGCATTGACGTCGGTGACAAGGCGATATTAGCTAAGTGTCGGAGGAGCTTGCGCCGATCTCCCGGGTTGCCGGAAGGAATCGGTGAGGGTTTGTCGGTCAGGGATTTGGCAACCAGCAGTATCTGTCGGTGCCGGTCTGAGACTGAATACGAAAATGCTTATCGACCTGGCTTGGCGACACGAGTGCGACGTCCTCTGTCATCTTGCTCCGGGTCGGTCTGTGTGTGGCGGGCACGCCGTGTCCGTTTATTTCAAAGGGAGGACTGACATGAGGAAATCATTATTGCTCGCCGCCGCCGCCGTCATGGCGCTGGGTGCAGGGCCGGCTATGGCCAAGAAACAGCTCGTCATCGTCGTGAAGGGTCTCGACAATCCATTCTTCGAGGCCATCCACCAGGGTTGCGAGAAATGGAACAAGGAAAACGCCAGCTCGGAATATGAGTGCTTCTACACCGGACCGGCGTCGACCTCGGATGAGGCCGGTGAAGCCCAGATCGTCCAGGACATGCTGAGCAAGCCCGACACGGTGGCGATGGCGATTTCGCCGTCGAACGCGCCATTGATCGCGCAGACGATCAAAAGCGCCAATCCGTCGATCCCGATCATGACCCTCGACGCCGACCTCAGCAAGGAAGATGCGGCGCTGCGCAAGACCTATCTCGGCACCGACAATTACCTGATGGGTCACAAGATCGGCGAATACATCAAGAAGGCCAAGCCGAATGGCGGCAAGATCTGCACCATCGAAGGCAATCCG
This sequence comes from Mesorhizobium sp. M0601, assembly GCF_040320845.1. Lineage (NCBI taxonomy): Bacteria > Pseudomonadati > Pseudomonadota > Alphaproteobacteria > Hyphomicrobiales > Phyllobacteriaceae > Mesorhizobium > Mesorhizobium sp. M0601. The sequence goes on along the minus strand of NZ_JAMYQK010000023.1, from coordinate 79,934 downwards.
GCCGCCGACAATATCCTGCGCCGCGCGCAGGGCATGCGTGACGCGCTGTCGGGCAAGGACGGCCTCGCGGCGCTGGCGGGCGAAGGCGGCTGGACGGAAGTTGCCGGCTGCCCGGTGTTCACCAATGACGACGGCGCCAAGGGCGTGCAGGCGATGACCGACATCCTCGCCGCCAATCCCGATCTCGACGCCTTCGGCATCATGGGCGGCTGGCCGCTGTTCGGCGCTCCGCAGCCCTACCGCGACCTGTTCAAGCCGATGGCCGACAAGATCGCCAGCAACGCCTTCGTCATCGGCGCCGCCGACACGATCGGCGACGAGGTGGCGATTGCTCGTGACGGGCTGGTGACCGCACTGGTTGGCCAGCGGCCGTTCGAGATGGGCTACAAGGCGCCCTCGGTGATGATCGACCTGGTCGACGGCAAGCCGGTCGCCGATCCGGTGTTCACCGGCCTCGACGAATGCACCAAGGACACCGTCGACACCTGCATCCAGAAGTAGGTTCGCAGTTTCGGGGCGCCCGTCGGGCGCCCCGTTACGCATCGTCCATACAAACGCACGAGGCGACGCTGCTTTGGAGCGTAGGCCGCTGCTTTGTCGTGCCCTGAATTCAGGCTTTCGACAAGCAGCTGCCGGGGAATACGAATGCCGGACGCGACATCAAAAAAGCGACCCGCCAAGTTGAAGGCAGAGCCTGGGCGGCCGGCCGGCGTTCGGCGTGCCGACGCCGCACACTTTCCCGGCTCGAGCGTGCATGCCTCGCTCGCCAATGAAATCGGGCTGAGGATCGTGCGCGGCGACTATCCGCCGGGAACCATCCTGCCCAACGAAGCCAAATGGTCGGAGACCTTCGACGTCAGCCGCTCGGCGGTGCGCGAGGCGATCAAGATGCTGATGGCCAAGAGCCTATTGGCGTCACGCCCGAAAATCGGCAGCTGGGTCGAGCCGAAGGAGCGCTGGAACCTGCTCGATCGCGACGTGCTGGCCTGGTACGCGACCTCGCCGGACCGCGAGGTGTTCCTCAGGACCGTGCAGGAGTTCCGCCACATCATCGAGCCGGAGGCAAGCGCCTTTGCCGCCATGCGGCGCACCGATGAGCAGATGGCCGAGATCAGCCAGGCCTGCCGCGAGATGGGCGAGGCGACCAACCTGCAGGAGCGCACGCGCGCCGACACGCGGTTTCATCTCGCCATCCTGCGGGCCTCGGGCAACGATCTGCTGGTGCCGCTCGGCGTGCTGATCGAATCGGCGCTCGACCACCTGTTTGTTTTCGTCACGCGCGAAACCAGCGACCAGCAGCATGCGCAGAGGCTGCATGAGGCAATCGAGAAGAACATCCGCCTGCAGCGGCCAGCTGCAGCCCGTGCCGCGGTGCACAGGCTTCTTGCCAACACCGACGATGTCATCGGCCGGTCGCGGCGGTGATGGTTGCACAGGGCAGCGTTGCTCAGAACTGTTGCAAAACTCGCATTCCTTCGCGCCCCCTCTGTCCTACCGGACATCTCGCCCACGAGGGGGCCATCGCAGATAGCAAGCCGAGGCTTTCGCTCTACGATGGACCCCACCCCTAACCCCTCCCCACAAGGGGGAGGGAGACTTCCGTTGGCGCTGACCTCGGCAAATTGCCTGCCTTTCGGCGCCAAAGGGGAAGTTAAAGGCGCGCGGCAGCATTCCCTCCCCCTTGTGGGGAGGGTTAGGGTGGGGGTCCATCTTCGTAAGAATCCAAATGCGATTGCCCAGCGCAACAGAGGGGGGAGATTGGATGCCACTTCGGCCTTCGCCAATCACCAACCTTAGGGCCAAGCAATGAGGGGCGGCGACCTCGGGTGGGACAGGAATTCGGACTTTTTTGCCTTCGCAGCTATTTTGTTCTTGCTTTGTGCCGGCAGCTATGCTACTAATTTGCGTATGGTGCCAATTGGCTCCAACGACCCGCCCGCCGAGGCGGTTTTTTTGTTTCCGGCTTCTTCCGATCGGAAGTGCGCGTGCTTTGGTGCACAGACTTCTCGCCAATACCGACATTATCGGCCGGTTTCGCCGCTGATTCGATCGTTTCTCGGCCAACTGCGTGTAAGTCGGGTCAACCAGCATTCCCGTTAGTCGCAAATCGCAAATCTAGGAGATTAGCCGAAACCCTCCCTTCGTCATCCCAGGGTCTGCACGACGTCGCTTCGCTCCTGCTCCGCCCTGGGATGACGAAGGTGTGGTGTCATATGCTAATCGCCAGCGTTGGAGATTGGCGGATGTAGCTGGTCGGCAGCGAACGTTTGCAGTTGCGACACTTCCCAGGCGTTAACCCCAACGTTCTCAGATCGTCTGCTTTTTGCCATCCCTGGTCGGCATCAGGTCGACGCCGTTGACCTTGCCGATGTGCGTCGCCAGCATCGGCACGTACTGATCGGCGGGGCCGGTGGCGAAGGCGCCGGCGAAGGCGTTCTTGGTGGCGTTGCCGAGCGGGTTGGCGATGCCGGCAGCACCCGCCATCGATTCGAGATAGGTGAGATCCTTGAAGGCGTTGGCGATGGTGAATTTGTGCGCGTCGCGGTCGCCTTCCAGCGTCCAGCGCATGAAGGTCTGGTAGAAGCCGCAATCCATGCGGCCGTTGCGGATGACGCTGTCGAAGCGCGGCGGCGAGATGCCAACCTTCTGCGCCAGCGCCAGCGCCTCGGAATAGATCGCGGCGTAGCCGAGCGAGATGAAATTGTTGAGCAGCTTCATGCGATGGCCGTCGCCGGTATCGCCGATATGGACGATGCGCCCGGCCCAGGTTTCGAGCACCGGCTTCAGCCGGGCAAAGACCGCATCAGGCGCGCCGACCATGGCGTCGAGCGTGCCTTCCCAAGCCTCCTTCGGGGTGCGGCTGAGCGGGGAATCGACATAATCGACGCCGAGCCCCTTGAGTTCGGCGGCCAGCGTCACCGTCGAGACAGGATCCGAGGTCGAGCAATCGACGACAACCGATCCCAGCTTCAGGCCTTCCTTGAGACCGCCTGGGCCGCGGATGATGGCTTCGACCTCGCGCGAGCCGGTGACGCAGATGAAGACAACCGTCGATGCCGCCGCGACGTCGCGCGAGGTCTCCGCTTCCTTGGCACCGCGGCCGAGCAGGTCTTCCGCCGGCGCGCGGTTCTTGCGGCCGAGAAACGTCAGCGGATAGCCCTTGTCGACGATGTTCTTCGCGATCCCGTGCCCCATCAGGCCAAGCCCGATGAAGCCGATCTTTTCGCTCGCGGCGGTCGTGTTCATGTCATTTCGTCCTATTTGCAATGATGGATGACGGCGCTGCAGCTTGCCGGCGAATTGTTGAAGCGGGTTTTTGCCGCTCGCCGTGGCAGGCGATTGCAGAGTTCGATATTGTCTGACAATACACATGAATCTTAGGGAATGTGGAGAGCAAAATGACGAAGCGGATCATGTTCACCGGCGGCAGCGGCAAGGCCGGGCGCCACGTCGTGCAGTATCTGGTCGAGCAGGGCTGCCAGGTGCTCAACATCGACACCAAGCCGCTCGACAATCCCAAGGTGCGCACGCTGATCACCGACATCACCGACAGCGGGCAGGTGTTCAATGCGCTGTCGAGCTATATGGGCCTGCATGAATTCGACCCGTCGCTGCGTACGCAGCCGGTCGATGCCGTGGTGCATTTCGCGGCGATCCCGCGCATCATGATCACGCCCGACAATGAGGTGTTCCGCATCAACGCGCTCGGCACCTACAACGTCATCGAGGCCGCGGTGAAGCTCGGCATCCGCAAGGTGGTGATCGCCTCCAGCGAAACGACCTACGGGCTGGTCTTCGCCAACGAGCCGCGCAACCCGACGCATTTTCCGCTCGACGAGGAGTACGACGTCGACCCGATGGACAGCTATGCGCTGTCCAAGGTCGTCAACGAGAAGACGGCGCGCGCCTTTGCGCTGCGCAGCGGCTTCGACATTTATGCCTTGCGCATCGGCAACGTCATCGAGCCGCATGAATATTCGCTGTTTCCGAAATGGTTCGCCGATCCGGGTTTCCGCAAGCGCATCGCCTGGAGCTATATCGACGCGCGCGACCTCGGCCAGATCACGCTGCGCGCCATCGAGAAGGACGGGCTCGGTTATCAGGTGTTCAACGCCGCCAACGACGACACCTCGTCCGACCTGCCGACAGCCGAACTGCTGAAGCGGTTTTATCCCGATGTGCCGGTCAAAGGTGAACTTGGCGAATACGAGACGCTGCTCTCCAATCGCAAGGCGCGCGACATGCTCGGCTTCCGGCCGGAGCACAGCTGGCGGAAATACGTCAAGACGAGCTGACGGGCGCAGCTGACGCGGAGCCGGCACTGGGCCAGCCCCGAATTGCTGGTCATGAGGCCAGGTTCACGTGTTTGCCGCGCGCGGCAAACTCGAGCTACTTGTCCTTCCAGAATTCGGCCTGGAGTTGCGCCGCTTCATCGGCAAGCAGCGGGCCGACGACTTCAGTCGGACGCTGCCCGGCTTCGAAGACGATCCTGCAGGGCAGGTCGAGTGTGGGGTTCTCGACATGTGCGCCCGTCAACCCCTTGAGGTCATGTTCGCTCTGCCCAAAGACGACCCGTCCGATGCCCGCCCAATAGATTGTCCCGGAGCACATCGCGCAAGGTTCGGCCGAAGTGTAGAGGGTGCAGGAAGCCAGCTTTTCGAGACTGACATTCATCCCCGCCCACGACGCCAGCAGCCTTTCGGCGTGAGCGGTGCGGTCGCCCCCGCCGGCTTTGTAAGCGTTGGGCTGCTCGCGCAACACCTTGCCGTCCTTGTCGGCGAGCAGCGAACCAAAGGGATGTTCGCCGGCATCGCGGGCCCTGCGCGCGACTTCGAACGCCTGACGGAGCAGCCGCTCATCATAGGGGCGTTGTGGCATCGGCAGATCCTCCGGCAGCTGCAGCGGGGTCTTTGCCGTCGTCAATCACTTCGTCGGCTTCCTCGCCTGTCGCAATGCGCATGACATGGACTGCGTTGCCGATCACATCGGAGGGCGCTTCTGGCCTCTAGGACCGGTTGGCATAGGCTGGCTTCCCAAGTGTCCGGGCATCATTCATGCAGTCGGCCTTTATAGCCTCATAGTCCGGGCCCTGCCGTTCAACCGAGCGTCCGTCATAATGGCGACCGCCAAATCGGTACATGCCAGCTGAGATCTCGCCAGAGGTAAACGTCCAACCTTCCAATGCGTCTTGATTGTGATCGCTCACGATTGCTCCCATGCTTTCCGGTAAGCATACAGGAGCTCAGCCCGATATGGAAAATGCATATTGCATTCCGTCAGTGATATCGTCGCGCTGATCCAAGCCAAAGAGGCAGAGAAGCCTATGGTTCGCGGCCAAAAAGCAGGGAGTGAGGACATTTGAAGTACGAGTGGGCGAACAATCCTCACTTGTTTATTCCAATAACAGCATGTGTCGTTGTCTTGGCCCTGAGTTTCGCAGCCATGTTCGTCGCACTCCTAAGCATAATTCTGCGCACCGATTTCTATGGGTCAATCGATGACCAGAACCTTCCATGGGGCGAACGACTGGGGAAGCGAGACGCAAGGCTTCGTGCTGGATTTTGGTCAGCGCGCTTCCTGATGCCGCGCCGGGTGATTGCATATGGTGCTGTTGTGTTCTTCTGCAGCTTCGGTGCGGTCGAGCTTATTTTAACCGTCTTCGGCCATCCGTCTTGATCGAATTTTCAAACTGACCCACTACCACCAGGCTCAAGCCTCGTTGCGACTGGGGCGTTGAGCCAGCCAGATGCTGCCGATGACGAAAACGACGCCGGCGATTTGAGGCAAGGTCAGTGTCTGATCCAGGAATACCCATCCAAGCAGCACGGCGGTCACCGGGCTGAGGAAAAGCAGCGATGACACCACCGAAGATTCGAGTCGCGCAATGCCCCGGAACCAGAGGACATAAGTCAGCGCCGCACCGATCAGCCCGAGCCACGCCAGTCCAAGCAGGTTGGCCGCGGTCGGGAACGGGATGGGTGGTTCGAAAAGCAGGACCACCGGAACGAGAAGGAGACCACCGGCAGTCAGTTGCCATGCCGTAAAGGCGAGCAGCGATGCTGGCGGCTGCCACTTGCGGCTCAACACGCTTCCGAAGGCCATTGAGGCCGCCCCGGCGAGGCCGGCGGCAACGCCGGCCGCATCGAGCGTCGCGTTCGGGGTCAGCACCAGCAACGCGACACCTACGATCCCGACAAGGGCGGCGACGATCGCCAACCGGCGGACAGGGCTGGCAAGCAGGGCAGCGGCAAGGAAAATCACAATCAATGGCTGGACCGACAGCACGGTCGCCGCGACCCCGCCCGGAAGCCGGTAGGCGGCGACAAACAACATGCTCAGGAAGATCGAGATGTTGAGGGCTCCGAGGACGAAACTGCGCAGCCACCATATGCCCGTCGGCAGTTGCCGAACGATCGCCAGCAGCAGCAATCCGGCGGGCAGGGCTCGCAGCATTGCGACCGTCATCGGCGAGAAGTTCGGCAGGAACTGCGTGGTGACGATATAGGTGCTGCCCCATATCGCGGGTGCGATGGCTGTAAGCAGCAGATCGGAACGGTGCGTTTTCATAAGATTTCCAGAACTTCGGCAAGAGGGCGGCGCGGCTTTTGCGGCCAGTTTCCGGGCGCGGCGCGGCCGACCGCGATGAGCATCACCGGCACTTCATTCCGCGCAAGGCCAAACTCGCGCGCCACGCCGTCGGCATCGAAGCCTGCCATCGGACCGGAGACCAGCCCCAGCGCTTCGGCCGCGAAGATCAGCGTTGCCGCGCCAAGCGTTGCCGAGCGCACCGCTTCGTCGCGGGCCGCTAGAGGATCGGCATATTGGGCGCGGGCGCCCTCCCGCCAGCCCGAAGCCATATCCACCGGCATGAAGCCGGCTTCGACGAAAGGACGCAGCCTGGCATTGAGGGCAGCGTGGTCGGGCAGTACGCCGCAGATGATGAAGGTGACGGCGGCGTCCTGCACCTTGGCCTGGCCATGGGCGAGGCTGCGCAATCGTGCCTTTGCTTCCGGCGTCCGCACCGCGATGAACCGCCAATTCTGAAGGTTGTAGGCGCTTGGCGCGCGCGTTGCGAGGCGTGCCAGTTCCTCGATCTCGGCATCCGTCAATGCGTGCGAGGCATCGAACCGATTGGCCGACATGCGCCGCTCGATAAGGGAGATTGCGGGGTTGGTCATCATGTCATTCCGAAACTGAGAAAGTCGTTCGGGAAGCAGATAGAGAATTTACCAATGAGCGATAATATGCAACAATTGCAAGACATTATTTACTGGAAGAGAATGGTGCGATGGATCGCCTGACGGCGTTGCAGGTTTTCCGCCAGGTGGCGGAACTGAACAGCTTTGCCGAAGCCGGACGGCGGCTCGGTCTCTCGCCTCCCGCCATCAGCAAGAACATCGCCGAGCTGGAGGCGCATCTGGGGGTGCGGCTCATCAACCGGACAACGCGGCGCATGGCGCTGACCGAAGAGGGCAGGATCTACCTGGAGCATGTCACGCAGGGGCTCGATGCGCTGGCCAGGGCCGACCAGGTGCTCGGCCCGATCAAGACGGCGCCGAGCGGCACGTTGCGGGTCAGCGCGCCGATGACTGTCACGTTGACGCGGCTTTCGGCTGCCATCCCCGCGTTTCTATCGCGCTATCCCGATTTGAAGCTCGATCTGCACCTTGACGACAGGCGCGTCGATATCGTGCGGGAGGGATTTGACCTTGCCATTCGCGGCAGCGACAATCTCGAGGATTCCAGCCTGGTCGCCAGAAAGCTTGCGGTCATGTCGCACGTGCTTTGCGCAGCTCCGTCCTATTTCGAGAAGCATGGCCGGCCCAAAGCGCCTGGCGATTTGAAGGCGGCCAATTGCATCCGGTTCAGCCTCTCGGGGCACGCGGACATATGGGAATTCCGCAAGGACGGCCGCACCGAGCGGATCGCCATCGACGGACGATACTCGGTTTCTTCAAGCCTTGCCGTGCGCGATGCGTTGCGTGCCGGCTTCGGCGTCAGCCTGATCCCCTATCCCTATGTCGAGAGCGACCTGAAAGCAGGCCGGCTGCAATCGGCTCTGGATGACTGGGACAAGGTCGAAACCACGCTCTACGCGGTCTATCCGGCACGGCAGCATCTTGCCCCGAAAATCCGCGTCTTCCTTGATTTCCTGATCGAGGAATTCAGCCGGGACAAGGAGAAGCCGTTCGTGCCTCTCCGGCGTGAAGGCTCGGCAAAGCGCGGTGTCGGCGAGGCGACGGAGGCGGAAAATCAAACTGAGATATTGCCGTCGATCTCATCTCCTTGACACGCCTCCAAATCCGGACTTTGTGGAGCCATGCAGGACGCGAAGCCGAATAAGGGAAAGACAGCGGCCGAGGCGTTCGCCGAACGCACGAGCGGTATTCGCCGGGCCGATGCGGCGCGCATGCCGGGGTCGAGCGTGCATGCGTCGCTCGCCAACGAGATCGGGCTGAGGATCGTGCGCGGCGACTATCCGCCGGGAACCATCCTGCCCAACGAAGCCAAATGGTCAGAGACCTTCGACGTCAGCCGCTCGGCGGTGCGCGAGGCCATAAAAATGCTGATGGCCAAGAGCCTGCTGTCGTCACGTCCCAAAATCGGCAGCTGGGTCGAGCCGAAGGAACGCTGGAACCTGCTCGATCGCGACGTGCTGGCCTGGTACGCGACCTCGCCGGACCGCGAGGTGTTCCTCCGGACCGTGCAGGAGTTCCGCCACATCATCGAGCCGGAGGCCAGCGCCTTTGCCGCGATGCGGCGCACCGACGAGCAGATGGCCGAGATCAGCCAGGCCTGCCGCGAGATGGGTGAGGCGACCAACCTGCAGGAGCGGACGCGCGCCGACACGCGGTTTCATCTCGCCATCCTGCGGGCCTCGGGCAACGATCTGCTGGTGCCGCTCGGCGTGCTGATCGAATCGGCATTCGATCATCTGTTTGCTTATACCACGCGGGAACTCGACGATTTGCAGCATGCGCAGAGGCTGCATGAGGCAATCGAGAAGAGCATCCGTCTGCAGCGGCCGGACGCGGCGCGCAATGCGGTGCGCAAGCTGCTGGCCAATACCGACAGCGTCATCAAGTCCAGGTAGCCGCCGCCATATATTCAAACAGTCGGATTGTATCGGTGCGGCAGCCGAAGGTGCGCGCTCGGCCGAAATGTTTGCCGGCCGGGCCCGGCACGAATGGTTCCCGTCAATCGATGTGAAATGGGTCTGTTTGACGGACCGGCTGCCGACTAGCTTCCAGATGCGCAAGTCGCTTGGGTCGACCTTAACAACAAGCATAGGGGAAATCGGCATGAGCATGAAAAATGGGCTATCGAAAATTGGCTTCCACGTCAGCCGGGTTGTCGCCATTTCGGCGGTGGCCTTGCTGCCGGTCTTCGGCGCGGCGGCCATGGCGCAGGACAAGGATATCTCGATCTACTTTGTCGGCTGTGCCGCACCGACGGGCTTTCATGGCTATCTGGCACGCGGCGCCGAGGAGGCCGGCAAAAACCTCGGCGTGAAGGTCACCTATATTTTCCCGGATCAGCTTACCATTCCAAACCAGGTGCAGAAGATCGAGGAGGCGATCGCCGCCCAGGCCAACGGCATCGCCATTTGCGCCTTCGCCGAGGATTCGTCCTATGCCGATGTCGCCGCGCGCGCCAAGGAAGCCGGCATTGCCTTCGGCAGCGCCGCCGCGCCGCCGTCCGGCTCGCAAGTGCGCGATCCCAACGATTTCTTCCTGTTCCGCACGGGATCTGATGAAGCGGCGGCGGGCAAGTTGACGGCGCAGCGACTGGTCTCGATGGGCGTCAAGGGCCGCGTCGTGGTCGCCAATCAACAGCCGGGCGACGCGAGCTGCCAGCTCAGGGCGACGTCGCAGATCGATGAGCTCAAGAAGGCCGGCATCGAGGCCGACTTCCTCGAACTGACCATGGATCCGGGCCAGCAGGCGGAAGCGCTGTCAAATTACCTGCGCGTGCACCCCGATACGGCCGCGGCCACGAGCACATGCGACGTGATCGACGGTTTCCTCTCCGCCAAGGCAGACAGCGGCCGGGACGACCTGGTGCTCACCGGCTACGACATCGTCGCGCAATCGCTCGATGCGATAAAGGATGGCCGGCAGGCGTTCACCATCGACCAGCAGCAGTTCTGGCGCGGCTACATGCCTGTGCTGCTCCTGACCCACTACCTGAAATACGGCCTGATCGAAGGTAACTACTTCCTGACCGGTCCGACGGTCGTCGACAAGGACAATGTGGAGCGCGTCTCGGCATTGGTGAAGGAGGGCTATCGCTGATGCACGCCGCCCAAAAGTCCATCAGTGGTTTTTGGACGACAGCAAAAACCTAGCACGCGTCCAGGACGGGCGGCCAAGCCGCCCGTTCGCCATCTTCGTGGCCACTCTTGTATCGGGGTGACGGCATGAACGAACAGCCCGGGCCGAATGCGGCCAACAAGCCTTCCTCCCGTGTGGTCGCCGGCGAGGCGCTGAGACGGCTGATGCTGCGGCCGGAGGCGACGTCGATCGCGGCCGTCGTCATCCTGTTCCTGGTCTTCACCGCGCTCAGCCCGCAGCTTTTCCCCACCAGGCTGTCCTACATCAGCATCATGGCCGTCGCGGCCGAACTCGGTATCGTCAGCGTCGGCGTCACGCTGCTGATGATCGGCGGTCACTTCGACTTGTCGGTGGGCGCGGTGCTCGGACTCACCTCGTTCGTCTGCGTGGTGCTGATGCGCGACTTCGGCCTGCCACCGATCGTCGCCGCGCCGGTCGCGGTGGCCGTCGGAGCCGCGCTTGGCTGGGCCAACGGCATGATCGTGGTCAGGTTCCGCATCCATTCCTTCGTCGTGACGCTCGGCACCATGCTGATCTGGCGCGGCATACTGATCGCGCTGACCGGCGGCTTTCCGATGACGGTCGCCATTCCGCCTGGATTCAAGGCCATAATGGCGGGTCCGCTGCTTGCCGGCTTTCGTATGTCGATGCTGTGGTTCCTGGCAATCGGGCTGGCAGGCACCTTCCTGCTGGCGCGCACCAGGTTCGGCAACTGGATCCAGGCACGTGGCCAGAACGAACAGGCGGCGCGCAATCTCGGCGTACCGGTGGACCGCGTCACCGTCATCCTGTTCATGATCACATCCGCGCTGGCAGCCATCGCCGGCGTCATCCAGGTTGCCCGCTTTTCTTCCGTCGACGCATTGCGCGGCGAGGGCATCGAACTGCAGGCGGTAGCCGTTACCGTTATCGGCGGGACGCTGCTGGCCGGCGGCTACGGCAGCGTCATCGGCACCATTCTCGGAGCCGTCACCTTCGGCATGATCCAGGTCGGCCTGGTGCTGGCAGGCGCTCCCGGCCATTTCTTCCGCACGCTCACCGGCGTCATTGTCGTCGGCGCGGTCATCCTCAATACCTCGGTGGCGCGCCGCATCGCCAAATCCAGGCCGATGGGCGGCTTCAAGCGCGACAGCAGTGCTGCCGACGCGGCGATTGCCGGCAACGCCGCAACGGCGGAGATACGGCCCGCCGGCAGCCTGGCGAAGGAGAAGACGCGATGAGCGAGCCGTCTGGCCTGGATGCCCAGCGCGGGGCCCGGCTGCCGGCCGGCAGCGGCTCCGACGACCTGACCCTTCGCCGTCCTCCGGTCGAGCCGGTCGCTGCCGGCGCGGTGCCGGTGATCGAGGCTGTCAACCTGTCGAAAGGGTTCGGCGCCACCACCGCGCTGGTCGACGTGTCGCTAAGCGCCTATGCCGGACGCATCCTGGCGCTGCTGGGCGACAACGGCGCCGGCAAATCGACCTTGATCAAGATCCTGTCCGGCGTCTTCCCGCCGGACAGGGGAGAATTGCGCTTCAACGGCGAGAAGGTGGCTTTCGCCAACCCGGCTCAGGCGCGCGAACGCGGCATTGCCACGGTGTTCCAGGACCTTGCCGTCTGCGAATTGCTGTCGGTCACACGCAATGTCGTGCTCGGCCGCGAACCGCTGAAAGGTTTCGGGCCGTTCAAATGGCTCGACATGAAACGCGCCGACGACATGGCGCGCTCGGCGCTGCATCAGCTCGGGGTGCGCTGGGAACGCGGCCTGGACGAACGCGGCGTCAACATTTCCGGCGGCGAACGCCAGTCCCTGGCAATCGCAAGAGCCATGTTCTTCGGATCGTCGCTGCTTGTGCTGGATGAGCCTACGTCGGCTCTGGCCGTGCGTCAGGCAGGCCGGGTGCTCGAGCACATTCTCAGGGCACGCGAGCAGGGCCAGGCGGTCATCCTGATCACCCACAATTTCCGTCACGCGCTCTCGGTGGCCGACGATCTGGTGATTCTGGCGCAGGGGCGCGTGGCGGGCCGGTTCCGGCGTGACGAGATCGAGCTCGACGAATTGACCGACCTCGTTGCCCGTGTCGGGTGAGCTGACAATGCAGCAGGTCAGGAGCAGGAAATGACCGTAAAGACCGCAAGGAAGCGTGTCGTCATCCACGAGGACGACGTCGGCATGAGCCATGGCGCAAATGTCGCGTTTTTCGAACTGTCGAAGTTCGGCACATGCAGTTCCGGTTCGGTGATGGCGCCATGCCCGTGGTTCCCGGAAGCCGCTCAGATCGCCGTCGCCAATCCCGATTTCGACCTCGGCGTGCACTTGACGCTGACCAGCGAGCAGAAGCCGTATCGCTGGCGTCCGCTGACCAACCCGCCCAAATCGGCTGCGATGACTGACGAGTTCGGCTATTTCTGGCCGACCGTACCGCAGGCGCGCAAAGCCCATCCCGATGCGGTGGAAGCGGAACTGCGTGCGCAGATCGAATGCGCCATCGCTGCCGGCATCGACATCACCCATCTCGACGCTCACATGGGCACGGCGCAGATGCCGGAATTCATCGCCATCTATCGCAAGCTCGGCCGGGAATACCGGCTGCCGGCGCTGCTGGTGAAGGACCTGTCGGGCTACAACCCGGCGAGCTATGCCGGTGAGCTGGACATTGCCCGCTACGATGCCGAAATCGTAAAGGCGCAAGCGGCAGGCGAACCGGTGTTCGACATCGTTCTGGAAACGCCCTGGGCGCGCAAGACGGATGCGCAGACGGCCTACCACGCGATGTTTGCCAGAATCCCGGAGGGGTTGAGTTTCCTGTCGCTGCATTTCAACACGGTAGGCGATTTCGAGGCGATCAATCCTCCGGATGCCCATCTGCGGACCGAGGAATACGCGTTGTTCAAGACGGCGCGCGTCAAGGCGTGGATCAGCGAATTCGACATCGAAGTGATCGGCATGCGCGGCATGCGTGATGAACTGCGCGCCGCCAAGATCTGAAAGCCGACGATCTTATGAGGCCAGATGCCGCCGGGTCAGCCCGATCAGCAGCGCCTGGTCGCGGGCGGCGTGTTCGGGTGGGTTGACGACCGCATCGCCATTGACGATCGCTGCCCAGAAGCCACGCATCTCTTCGACGAAGGCTTCGGCGTAACCGGCACGCAAATCTTTCTTCGACAGCGTGTGACCGTCCGAGGTCGTCACCGTCAGCCGGGTCGGATGATGGTTGAGCCAGGGCGAGGGGAATTCGAGCTCGAGGCTGGCATCGTCGAAGAACAGCGTTATCCGCTCCTTGTAGTCGGCGAGCTTGGGCACGATGAGATGCGTCATGGTCCACAGTGCCTGCCCGTCCAGCAGCCTGACGGCGCCGTGGCCGCCGTCGCCATTGGCAAAGATCTGCGCGCCGGCGACCTCGCCGTCCGGCACGCCGAGCGCATCGAGCAGGCCATGTACGGCATTGACATCGTGAATCAAGGCCGAGCTGTAAGCGCCGGTAAATCCACGGAAAGCGAGATCGGTCAGATGCACGCCGACGGCCTCTTCGACCTGGCGCTTCTGCTTTGCGGCGACAGTGGCGACCATGTCTTGTGGGATATCGGTACCGCGCCTGTAGGGCTGATGGGCGATGAACGGCCAGGCGTCGGGATCGTTTACCTCCACCGAGACCGCGCGCAGCGTGCTCGATGTTCCAGGCAGCGAAGCGAGCGCCAGCCGGTAATTCGGGTCGAAGCGCTTCATATAGCCGACCTGAACGATTTTCCTGACGGCATCGCGCGCGGCGATGATCCCGGCGATTTCCGCCAGCGAATAGCAGAGCGGCTTTTCGCAAAAGACATGCAGGCCAACCGCCAGCGCCGCCAGCACCTGTTCGTGATGCAGCGGGTCCGGCGAGCCGATCACCACCGCGTCGAGGCATTGGTCGAAGAGCTGGTCGATCGTTTCGAAATTGGCAATGCCATGGGTGTCGGTGACGAACTGCCGCGAAATTCTGGAGGGATCGGCGACCCCGACCAGCTCGAACAATTCACCAAGGCGCAGCAGATTGGGGATATGCTCGACCTGCGAGATCATGCCGGCGCCGACGACCCCGACGCGTATCCTGCTCATTGGATCATTCCCCGCAATGTCCGATTGTCTGCTCAAGCCGCCGCAGGCGACCGGTTGCCGATCTGGGCGAGCAGGCCGGCAATCTCCGCTTCGACCGCCTTCAGATCCTCACCGCCCGACATGATCGAGATGACCTCGTCGCGCGAGATTTCCGATTTGGCGTAGGTGCCGCGATTGCGGCCGCGGTTGAGCAGCGTGAAGGTGTCTCCGACCGGATAGGCATGGTGGATGTTGTGGCTGATGAAGATCACGGCCAAACCCCGCATGCGTGCTTCGATGATGAACTTCAGCACCATCGCCGCCTGGTGGACGCCGAGTGCGGAAGTCGGCTCGTCGAGGATCAGCACGCGCGCGCCAAAATGCACGGCGCGGGCGATCGCCACCGACTGGCGCTCGCCGCCCGACAGCGTGCCGACGGCCTGCGTCGGATCGCGCACGTCAATGCCGATATCGGCCATCGCCTGCCTGGCAATGGTGTTGGCGCGCTCCTTGTCGATGCGCGAGAAGGGCAGGCTGCTTTTGGTCGGCTCGCGGCCGAGGAAGAAGTTACGGGTGATCGACATCAGCGAGATCATGCCGAGGTCCTGGAACACCGTTGCCACACCGAGCTCCTGCGCGTCGCGCGGGCTGCGGAAGGTGACCGGCTTGCCGTCGACCAGGATTTCGCCCTTGCTCGGCCGATAGACGCCGGACAAAACCTTGATCAGCGTCGACTTGCCGGCGCCGTTGTCGCCGAGCAGGCAGTGGACCTCGCCCGGATAGACCTTGATGTCGATGTCCTGGAGGGCACGCACCGAGCCGAAATTGACGCTGACGCCGCGCAGTTCCATTGCCGGTTCGGTCATTTCGGCCGGTTCGGTCATTTGCCGCCTCCGCGGCCGAGCGCCTTCAGCCTGATGTAGTTGTTGACCAGCACGGCCATCAGGATGACGATGCCGAGGAAGACCTTGAACCAGTCGGTGTCGATGCCGGTGTAGAAGATGCCCATCTGCACCAGCCCGAAGATCAGCGCGCCGAACAGCACGCCATAGACGGTGCCGTAGCCGCCGGTGAGCAGCACGCCGCCGATGACGGCGGCGATGATCGCCTCGAATTCCTTGAGCAGGCCGCGCGTGGTGTCGGCGGAGCCCGCCTCCATCACCTGGATGGTGGCAAGCAGCGTCGCCGCGCAGGCGGTGTAGACGAACAGGCTGATCTTGACGCGATCGACCGGCACGCCGACGTTGCGGGCTGCTATCAGGTCGCCGCCGGTGGCGAAGATCCAGTTGCCGTATTTCGTCTGGGTGAGCACGTAGCCGGCCAGCGCCGTCAGGCCGAGCCACCAGACGATCGACATCGGAATGCCGGCGACGAACGGTATGCCGTCGCTGCGGGTGGCGATCCAGCCTTGCGCGCCCATCCAGTGGAATAGGCCGGTGAGCAGATGGCCGTTGAAAATGCCGGCCGTCGCCGGGTCCGGCGCGCCTTCGAGGATGTAGGGGATCTGCGTGCGGCCGGTGACGGCGCGGGTGATGCCGATCGACAGTCCGCGCAGGATATAGAGGGTGGCGAGCGTGACGATGAACGAGGGCAGGCGCGTCTTCACCACGATCAGGCCGTTGAGATAGCCGGTGAGGATGGCAACGGCGAAGGCGCAGGCGATGCCGCCCCATAGCGGCAGGCCCCAGTACTTCACCGTCAGCCCGATGACGACACCGGCAAAGCCGACCATGGAGCCGACCGAAAGATCGAACTCGCCGGCGATGATGAGGAGTGCTGCCGCGGTGGCGACGATGCCGAGCTCCGCCGACAGCGTCAGGAAGGTCATCGATCCCTGCAGCGAATAGAGGTTTGCCGCGCCCGGCAGCAGCGCAAAGATGATGATCGTCGCAAGCAGCCCACCGGCGGCACCGGCTTCCGGCCGGCGCAGCCACTGGGTCAGCTTGCCGGTGCTGGCCAGCCGCTCGTCGGCGCCGGCGGCCCGCTTCGACGTCATGCCGAAGCGGTCGGTCGCCTTCAGTTCGCCCGGAGATATAGCCTTGTCTTCCACGACCGCCATTAGGCTCTCCAATCGCTCAATTCGCAATCTTCGAACGGATCGGGAGTGCGCTTGGCGCATTCTCCCGTTCCGTCGGAGCGCTTGCTTAGCGGATGCCCTCTTTGGCGAGCGCCAGGATCGCCTTGGCTTTTTCCGGCGAATCGATGAACAGCGGTCCGGTATAGGCGTTGTTCTGCGGCCAAAAGCCGTGCGTCGCTTGCTCGACCAGATAGATCACCGGCAGATAGCCCATCAGATATTGCTGGGCATCCATGCCGAAGCCCATTTCGCCGGCGACGACAGAGTCGAGGACCTCCGGGCTGATGTCGAATGTGTAGAGCTTGAGCTTGCCGAACAGTTCCTTGTCGCGGAACATCGGGATCAGCGGGTTGGCGGCGGTGGCGCCGAGCGCAAAGACGGCCTGCGTGTCGGGATGCGCCGACAGATAGGCTTCCGTGCGGCGCTGGATGTCTGCGGGATCGGGCGCCACGGCCAGAACCTCGGTGCCGCCGCCGGAGGGCTTCAGCCCGTCATTGAGGCCCTGGCAGCGCTGGTCGAGGCTGACATTGCCGACCTCGTGGTTGATGCAGACGACCTTGAGCGTGCCTTCCTTGGCCAGCCGCTCGCCGGCCTTCTTGCCGGAATCATATTCGGAAACGGTGCCGACATAGAGCGTCGTGCCGAGCTCGGCGCCTTCCTTTTCGCCGGAATCCAGAACCACCATGGGAATATTGGCGGCAAGCCCGGATTTGACCGATTTGCCGAGCGCATTGGCGTCGGCGATGGAGACGGCGATACCGTCCGGCTTGGTGGCGATGGCGGCGTCGAGAAGCCGGGCCTGCTCGACCACGTCGAAGACCTGCGGCGCGTAATATTCGACCTTGGCACCGGTAAGGGCGGCCGCGTCATCGACGCCGCGCTTGACCACCGACCAATAGGGATCGGACGCCGACCCATGCACTACGAAGGTGATGCGGACGTCCTTCGGATCCTTCAGGCCCGCGGCATGCGCGATACCCGTCACCAGGCCCGCCGAAACGAAGGCGCCCAATGCCACTTTCAGAAGAGTTTTCATCTTATTCTCCCATTTGTCGTTGCAGTTCCAATCCCTCTGGCGCCGTTTTCCGGCCGCGACGATCGGCTCACGTTGCGGATCGGGTGGCCGCTTTGCGGGCCTTTGCCGACGCCGATCGCTGTTCGTCCGCGGTGTTGCCGCGGGCTGTTGTTGATGATCGCCCGGCCGAGAGCGCTGCGCGAAGCTCCTCGCGCAACGGCTTCATGCCGATGACGTCGATCGGCTGTGCGGCGAGCCAGTCGCGAAAGCCCTGGTCGCGGAACAGCTCGTACTCTTCGGTGCGGATATAGGCGGAGCGCGGCTCGATCAGCTCGAGTTCACCGGGCGCGTTGCAATGCAGGCAAAAGAAGGTCAGGCCGTCGCGCACACCGTCGATGAGCGCTTTGTAAGCCGGCTCGATCGGCCTGGAGCGCGGCCGGCCCCAGGTCGTCTGGATGGCGGCGTCGAAAATGGCAAAGCCGCCGGCACGGGCCAGCGCCACGCCGCGCTGGAACGCCTCCTCGGTGACGCCGACCAGATTGTCGTTGGGGGAATAGGCGGACAGCGTCTTGGTCAGCAGCACCGGCAGCTGATATTCGAGCCCGAGCTTGATGTAGATGTTGCAGAATTCCGGCGACAATGCCGCTCCCATATGCGCGTCGAGGTGGGTGACGTCGATGCCGCCGCGATAGGCGGTGTCGATCTGGGCGCGAAGCTCGGCCTCGACCGCCTGCGGCACCGCCTTGCGGCGCGTGGTCGCCACATCCGGCCAGAAGAAGCCGAACTCGTCGGTCAGGCCGGCCGCCCGCGACGGCGCGGTCAACGGCCGCCATTTGTAGTGCTGCTTCTCGCTGTTCAGCGTCAGGTGGACGCCAAGGTCGAGGGCAGGGTTGGCGGCGGCGCTTTCGGCCATTTCGAGGAACCACGGGCACGGCACCATCACCGCGCCGGAACTGCAGACACCCAGCCCGCTCAATTCGAGGAAGGCGCTGTTGGCGCCATGGCACATGCCGACATCGTCCTCGTGGAGTACGATCCGTTTGCTGGAGCCGGCGGCGTTCACGAACGGCCGCCTTTCCGCCGGCACGCCGGTTTCGAGGGTCTTCCAAAGTGTGTCCCGTATTTCATGGAACCAACCGTTTGCCCAACTGGCCGGAATGGAACGCCGAAACCTGCCTTTCCGACAGGGCCACTTTGGCGAATTCGGATGGGTACAATTTGCCTGCCGGCTGAGACACTTAGCTGCCGATTCCCCCAATCACGGTTCAAAACCAGTCATAGGAACCGTCTTCCGGGCGCAGATGGCTTGGTCGAATAGCGGCGGAGTGGTTCTTTCAAACCGTGCCGACAAGCCTACAGCTGTCCACACCATCAAGCGACCACATTATCAAGTGACCCACACTATCAAGTGACTGGAGGCCTGTCATGTACACCGCCGGCGAAGAGGAAATCGAAGCCATTGCCAGGGTGATCCGCTCGGGCGCGCTGTTTCGTTACGGCAGGGACAGCGAATGCGACCGTTTCGAGGCCCGCTATGCGCAGCATCTTGGCGTCGAGCATTTCGCGCTGGCCGCCAGCGGCACCTATGGGCTCGCCGCCGGCCTGATCGGCCTCGGCATCGGCCCGGGGGACGAAGTACTGGTGCCCGCGCACACCTATATGGCGACCGCGACCGCGGTGCTGTCGGTCGGGGCCATTCCCGTCATCGTCGACATCGACGAGAGCCTGACCATCGATCCCACCGCCCTGCGCGATGCCATCGGGCCGCGCACCAGGGCGGTCATCCCGGTGCATATGTGGGGCGCGGCCTGCAACATGAATGCGATCATGGACATTGCTGCCAAGCGCGGCTTGCTGGTGCTGGAGGATGTCTGCCAAGGCATCGGCGGCGGCTATGAGGGCCGCAAGCTCGGCTCGATCGGCCATGCCGGCGCTTATTCCTTCAACTACTTCAAGAACATGACCTCGGGCGAGGGCGGCGGTATCGCCACCAGCGACCCGAAAGTGGCGGAACGGGCGCGCTGCGCAATCGACCCTTGCCATTTCTACTGGCAGGGCAGAAGCGACAGCATCAAACCCTTCGCCGGCATCGGCGCGCGTGCTTCCGAACTGATGGGGGCGATGCTCAACGTCCAACTCGACCGGCTGGACGGCATCATCGAGGCGATGCGAGCCGAGAAGAAGACGGTGCTGGCCGGTACCCACCACCTTAGCAATCTTGGGCTGACGCCGTCGCCGATGAACAGCGCGGACGACGATTGTGCCGCACAGGTGATGTACCTGCTGCCGAGCGAGCAGGCGGCGCAGACTTTTTCGAAGACCATTCCGAGCGTCATTGCCGGCAAGACCGGCCGTCACAATTTCACCCAGTGGGACCAGGTGCTGATGCATGAAGGGGCGCATCACCCGGCGCTCAATCCTTACGCACTGCCCGAGAACCAGGGCCTGCGGCTGGATTATCCCGACGACCTCGGCAAGCGCTCGCTCGACATCCTCAACCGCACCGTGATGGTCGCCATGAACCCGGCGCACAGCGATACCGACATTCAGGACATGATCCACAACATCGACGCGGCGGCGCGGGTGGCGCTGGAGAATGCTTCGCTCGATGATATCGAATTGCGCAAGGCGGCACCGGTTGATCTGCAGAAGTTCGACAGTGTGAACTAGACCAGATCCGGCGCGGTTTGCTCCCCTGCGGTCGAGTTCCTTGTCCGGTGGCCGGCCGAGGATTCCGGCCGGCATAACCGGCCGCCAAAAAATCCGCGGGCCCGTGTCGGATAGGCCGGGCTCCGCTCGTCCTAGGGGGCATCGATCACCAACACGGAGGATTAACGATATGCCCGGCACCGTACGGCTGCACCGCGTTCTGACAACCAGCTCGGAGAAAGTCTACCGCGCGTTCCTTGAAGCGGATGCACTTGCGAAATGGCTTCCGCCGAACGGCTTCACCTGCACGGTTCATCACTTCGAGGCGAAAGTCGGCGGTGCGTTCAAAATGTCCTTCCGCAACTTCACCACCGGCGACAGCCACTCGTTCGGCGGCGAATATGTCGAGCTCGTGCCCAATGAGCGACTGCGTTACACCGACCGGTTCGACGACCCCAACCTGGCCGGCGAGATCGAGGTGACCGTGACATTGAAGAAAGTGTCGGTCGGCACCGAAGTGAATATCACGCAGGCAGGTATCCCAGACGCCATCCCGGTTGAGGCCTGCTATCTCGGCTGGCAGGAGTCGCTGCGAAATCTGGCGAAGCTCGTTGAACCCGAGATCAACCAGTAAGGTAAAGCGCTGCGCTGTCGGGTTGGCGTCGCTAACCGGAAACCCAGGGATGACGCCGGTCTTCCCACCCAACATGCGCCGGGGCCGGAAAGGCGGGATCGGCGAAGCAGCCGACCGCGACGGCGATCCATTCAGGCTTTCGCTCGGGCTCCCAGAAGACGCTCGAGCCGCAGCCCGGGCAGAAATGGAAAGTGACATGGTGGCCGCTCCGAGCTGATCGCCTGTAGGTACTGGCGTCGCCTTCGGCTTCTACCTTGTCGCGCGCAAAGAAGGCGGCGACGCCGTATGTGCTGCCGGTCCGTTTCTGGCAGTCGAGGCAGTGGCACTGTGCGACCAGCTGCGGCTCTCCGTTACAGGAGATCCTCAGTTGCCCGCAGGCACAGGATGCGGTTCTCATGGCAATCCTCATGGTTCAGATGAATGCGTTGCCCGCCAATACCGGCGGTGGGCATGCTTCTGGTTTTCGGGGAGGTTCGGCCTTGGGAAGCGCGCTTTGCGCGAACGCCGAAAACAAGGACCGACGCCCCATATTCCTAATCACTGCGGGCGACCGACTCAACCCCGCGGTGAACGAGATGGAGAGCCTGGCTCTAGCTTCTATCCAATCTTAGGAACGCGGCGCGCAACGCCAGAACGGCGCGCAGGATCTGACGTTCGTCCATCGCCGCATAGCCGAGCAGCAGGCCGTGCTCGGGCTCAGTGGAATGATAGTTGATGGAGATGCCCTGAACGTCGAGCCCCTCCTTGAGGGCGGCGGCGACCACGTCGCTGTCCTTATAGGGCCTGACGAAGCTCGCCAGCAGCTGCATGCCGGAATCGTTTTCCGTGACGATCAGCCATTCGGCCAGATGCTCCTGGCACAGCTTGACGAAGTTCGCCTGCCGGCGCGCGTAGAGCCGGCGCATGCGCTTGAGGTGCGTGGCGAAATAGCCCTGCATGATGAAGTCGTTGACCGTTGCCTGCAGGATCAGCGGCGCGAACTGGCCGGTGATGCTCACCGCCCGGTCGAACGGAACCGACAATTCGCGCGGCACGATCAGATAACCGATGCGCAGCGCCGGGATCAGCGTCTTGCCGAAGCTGCCGATATAGACGACGCGGTCGGCATGATCGAGCCCGCGCAGGGCCGGCACCGGCCGGCCGCGGAACCGGTATTCGCCGTCATAGTCATCCTCGACGATCCAGGCGCCGTTGCGTTCGGCGATGTCGAGCAACTGCAATCGCTCCTCGATGCGCATGATTGTGCCGAACGGCCATTGGCAGGATGGCGTCACATAGATCAGCCGCGGCGGCGGCAGCTCCGGATCGGCAAGATGCCAGCCGCGCCGGTCGACCTTCAACGGTGCCAGCCTGGCGCCGCTGGCGAGAAAGGCGCTCTTGGCGCCGAGATAGCCGGGCTCCTCCATCCAGACATGGTCGCCTTCGTCCATCAGCACGCGCGAGACGAGATCGAGTGCTGCCTGCGCGCCGGTGACGATGATCACCTGGTCGGCGGTGCAGCTGATGCCGCGCGACAGGCCGATGGTCGAGGCAATGGCCTGACGCAGGCCGGGGTGGCCGGCAAAGGAGAGATAACCAAGCAGGCTCTCGTCGCGGCTGCGTGCATTGCGCACCAGAAGGCTTGACCAGATGGTGAACGGAAACGACGCCGTTTCAGGCACGCCGGGATGGAAATTGATGACGCCGGCATTACGCGGCGGTTGCGGGCCGTTGACGATGGTCTGGCCACGCCGCGACAGCTTTTGCGGCGCTGCCAGTCCGGCGCGCAGGGATGCCAAGGGGCGGTTCTGCTGGATCGGCGCCACCCAGGTGCCCGATCCGGCGCGCGCCTCGATAAAACCTTCGGCAAGGAGCTGGTCATAGGCGGCGATGACCGTGTTGCGCCCGACCTTCAGATCTTCGGCCAGCGAGCGCGTCGACGGCAGCAGCGTGTTCTGCGGGATCTGGCCGTCAAGGATGAAGCGTCGCAAGGCGCCGTAGATCTGCCGATGCATCGGTTCTTCCGAAGCGCGGTCGACCGACATGATGTCGAGGGAAAGGCGCATGTGGTCGGCCACGGCACTATCCCCCGACGAACCGGGCGGCGCGGGCGATCTTTTCCTCGTTGAGCCGGCAGACGGTGTCGAGCACCAGTCGCCTGGTTTCGGGGCGGATCTCGCGGCTGTTCTTCAGCGCGCGATGCACGGTGGCGGCGCCAAGTTCCGCCTTCTCGGCAATCTCGCGGATGGTGCAAAGCCGTTCCATGCCAAGCGCAGCTTCGAAAGCCATGTCGCTCCTCCTCGGTTGCATCAAGGCACGGCTTCCGGTCGGCCTCAAGCTTGAAAGTCGGGGTTTGCAATCCAGAGCCGGGATTCTGCGATCCGCGCCGCGCAGGGAGCAAGGCGGCGCGGATCGCCGGGCGCTTTCGCGTCGCTAACCCCATCGAGGCGCGCGCCCATCGTGTTCCCCCGGCTCGCAAATGCGGGCCGGTCAGTTTGCCTGCCGCGTCGCCACTTCGAAGCCGGCCTCGCGGGCGGTGGCGAGCAGCGAGAAATAGCCCTTGCTGGCATAGGTCAGCGGATGCGCCTTGGCCGGATCCTGCTCGGCCTCGACAACGAGCCAACCTTCATAGCCGCGCGCGGCGAGGGGCTTCAGCAATGACAGGAAATCGACCGAGCCGTCGCCGGGCACGGTAAAAATGCCGTCGATTACCGCCGCCATGAAGCTCATGTCCTCGCGGCGTGCCCGTTCCAGCATCGCCCTGCGAACATCCTTGCAATGGAAATGCACGATGCGGTCGAGATGCCGTTGCAACAGCGATTGCGGGTCGCCGCCCGAAAACAGGCAGTGGCCGGTATCGAACAACAGGCCGACGCTTCGGCCCGTCGCCGCCATCAGCCTGTCGACTTCATCGTCCGTCTCGACGATGGTGCCCATGTGGTGGTGGAAGGCCATGCCGACCCCGAATGCAGCCATGCGGTCGGCGAGGGCGGTCAGTTTCTTGCCATAGGACGGCCAGTCCCTGTCGGCGAGGCGCGGACGCTCGGAGATCGGTGCGAAAATGCCGTCATGGCGACCGCGCGAGGTGTCGGCGTAGACGACGATCCTGGCGCCAAGGTCTCGCAACAGCTGAAGATGTGGGGTGATCGCCGCGAATTCCTCGTCGACCGTGCGGTCGAGAATGCGGCCATCATACCAGCCGGAGACGAGTTCCAGGCCATAGGAAGACAGGAGCGGCCCAAGCACTTCAGCCTGGCGCGGAAATTTGCCACCGAGTTCGGTGCCGCGGTAGCCGGCCAGCGCCGTTTCCGACAGGCAGGTCTCCAAGGACGTATCCCCGCCAAGCGCCGGAACGTCGTCATTGCTCCAGGTGATGGGATTGATGCCGATCTTGACCGTCATGACGCCAGGCTTTTGCGGGCTTGGGAAGACAAGCCGAGCCTGCAGACTGGCGACAAAGAGGCCCTGTCACTAGGTCCAGTTCAGCCGAATTTGGCAGAACCAATCAATGGAGACCGACCCTAATCTTCCTTTGGGCGGCCAAAAAGGGCGCGCAGCTCGTCTTTGGCGTCCTCCAGCACTTTCTTCTGCGCCGCCGGCAGGTTCTTGCCGGCGCGGTTGATGTAGAAATTCAGCATCGACATGGCGGATTGAAACGGCCCTGCCTTGCGTCGGTCGCTGTGCTCGGCCGATCGCTTCAAAGAGGCGGCGATCTTCTTGGGATCGTGGGATTCGAAGATGTGTTCCTCGAGGTCCAGCGCTTCGCTGTGCTCGGTGACGTCGGCGGACCATTTCCGTTGCGCGGTCATGGCAAACTCCTTCCACTAGGTCGTTGCCGGAAAACGCCTTATGGCGCACCCCTGTTCCACTTCGGCCCGAATCCCTGGAGCCA
Organism: Mesorhizobium sp. M0601; assembly: GCF_040320845.1. NCBI lineage: Bacteria > Pseudomonadati > Pseudomonadota > Alphaproteobacteria > Hyphomicrobiales > Phyllobacteriaceae > Mesorhizobium > Mesorhizobium sp. M0601. The sequence continues at coordinate 55,300 of NZ_JAMYQK010000023.1, read as the reverse complement.
CGGATTTGCCTGTCGTGGCGCTGCTCGGCGATGCGAATGCGCCGATAGTGGTCAGAACCGCCGATTCAAGAACTGCGGACAGGAAACGCTCTTGACCCCAATCGTCTCAAGCCAGGCAGGAAGTTCCGGCATCGACAGTGCCTATGCCTGGATACGGCTGGGCATCTCGATGCTGCTGGCAACGATCGGCGGGGTCGGCATGTGGGCGGTGGTCGTGGTGCTGCCTGCCGTGCAGGCAGAATTCGGCGTCGATCGCGCCGCTGCCTCGATGCCCTACACCGCGACCATGGTCGGCTTTGCCGCCGGTAATGTGCTGTTCGGCCGCGCCATCGACCGCATGGGGTATTGGATCCCGGCGCTGATTGCCGCGATTACACTTGGCGCCGGCTTCCTGCTGGCGTCGCTGAACAGTTCGATCCTGCAGTTCACCCTCGTCCAGGGCCTGTTGATCGGCGTTGGCTCGTCGGCGATCTTCGGGCCGCTGATCGCCGACATCTCGCACTGGTTCAACCGGCGCCGCGGCGTCGCGGTGACTGCTGCCGCATCAGGCAACTATCTCGCCGGAGCGATCTGGCCGACGGCGATGCCCTATGTCATGCAGGCGCAAGGCTGGCGCTTCACCTATGCCGCGATCGGCGCCGTCTGCCTGGTCACCATGGTGCCCTTGATCCTGCTGCTCCGGCGCGGCGCACCGCCCCAGGCGGCTCCGGGATCGCCGGGCAGCCGCGTGGTGCAGCCGATCTCCCTGTCGCCGGCGGCCTTGCAGGCGCTGCTCATCGTGGCCGGGCTCGGCTGCTGCGTGGCGATGTCGATGCCGCAAGTCCATATCGTCGCCTATTGCATGGATCTCGGCTACGGCGTGGCGCATGGCGCCGATATGCTGTCGATCATGCTGGCGGCGGGCGTCGTCAGCCGGCTAGGCTCGGGCTTTCTTGCCGATCGCATCGGCGGCGTGAAAACCCTGCTGATCGGTTCGGTGCTGCAATGCCTGTCGCTGTTGTTCTATATCCCGTTCGACGGGCTTGCCTCGCTCTATGTCGTCTCGCTGGTCTTCGGCCTGTCGCAGGGCGGCATCGTGCCCTGTTATGCGATCATCGTGCGCGAATATATGCCAGCCAAGGAGGCTGGCCAGCGCGTCGGCATCGTCATGATGGCGACCATCTTCGGCATGGCGATCGGCGGCTGGATGTCGGGCTGGATTTACGATCTGACCGGCTCCTATGCCGCCGCGTTCCTCAACGGCATTGCCTGGAACCTGCTGAATATTTTGGCCATGGTGCTGCTGCTGTGGAAGGCCCGGCGCAGCGCTGCTGTGGCGGCCTGAAGCACAGCGGTACGGATACAGTCTCTCCGCCGTCGCTTGACAATAGCCGAAGGCTGCGCGACGCCAGACAAGGTGTGGCAACGGGCCAGGTTGGCAGCAGTGGCAAAGACCCTGAACATCGTCTCACGGTCGCGTCTGGGCGGTTGCCCGGCCTCGGGACCAGTATGGTGATCAAGCCGCGCACGCGCCGCGGCGGCGGCCGCCCGACCATCGCCGATGTCGCCCGCAAGGCCGGCGTCGGCGCCATTACCGTATCGCGCGCCCTGCGCGAGCCGGGGCGTGTCTCGGAAGATCTGCGCCGCCAGATCGAGTCGGCCGTGAACGAGCTCGGCTATGTGCCCGACCCGAATGCGCGGGCGCTGGCTTCGGCGCGCGCCGAGGTCTTTGGCGTTCTGGTGCCGTCGCTTACCAACAACGTCTTTGCCGAAGTGGTGCGCGGCATCTACGACAGCCTGTCGGACGGCCCTTTCCGGATCCAGCTTGGCAACACCCACTATTCCGGCCTCGAGGAAGAGCGGCTGCTGCAGGTGTTTGGCCCGCAACGCCCGGCGGCGCTGATCGTGGCCGGCATCGACCAGACGCCGGCCTCGCGAAAACTGCTGGAAACGGCGGGCTGTCCGGTGGTGCAGGTGATGGAGACCGGGCCCGATCCGGTCGACATGATGGTTGGTTTCTCACATTTCGAGGGCGGCAGGGCGGCTGCGGAACATCTGATCGAGGCAGGCTATCGCCGGATAGGCTTCATCGGCGCGCGCATGGATCCGCGTTCGCAGCGGCGCTTGGCCGGCTATCGCGCGGCGATGGAGGCGGCCGGCCTGTTCGATGCGCGGCTTACCACCACCACGCCGGTACCCTCCAGCGTCACCCTCGGCCGCGAATTGTTCCGCGACGCGCTGGCCAAGGTGCCGAGCCTCGACGGCGTGTTCTGCAACAATGACGATATAGCACTCGGGGTGCTGTTCGAATGCCACCGCGCTTCGATCGCCGTACCGAAGACGATCGGCATCGTCGGCTTCAACGATCTCGACATGATGGAGGTGGCTTTTCCGTCGGTCACCAGCGTTCGGACGTATCGCTACGAGATCGGCCGGCGGGCGGTCGCCATGGCGCTTGCGGCGATCGAAGGCAACAGGCCGGAACAGCGGGTCGTCGACCTCGGCTTCGAACTCAAGCGGCGTGAAAGCACGTCGCGCTGAAGCGCGCTTCAACGCAATGGCGCTTTACACTACGTCATGGTAGCGCTACCAGTTATCGCCGGGCGGTACTTCGCCCCGACGATGGGAGGCTGTTTATTATACATAAGCGACAGCTCATGCTTGTTTATTATGTATAATATGATAGTTTTTGCGGGACTAGCCGGGCAGCAAAGGAGGGGATCGGGTCGGCATTCGGCCACATGAACGCGCGACGGGCACGGCGGGAGGTGCCGGGCCGGAAACGCGCAAATTCATCGGCGTAACAACAAACAAAACTGCAACTGGGAGGAATATCGATGATCAAGTCACTCGTTGGCGGTATCGTTGCCGCCACTGCTTTCGTCATGCTGAGCTCGTCGGCGATCGCCGATCCTGAAATCGTCAAGGGGCCATCGGCCGAGCCTGACTGCTTCGCGCCTTGGTCGGCCGATACGCAGTTCTTCAAGTTCCCCAAGAAAGACGGCCCGTACCGCATCGCTCTGGCCAACGGCTATATCGCCAACACATGGCGCATCCAGATGGTGCAGACGGCAAAGGCCTATGCAGCGCAGCCGGACGTCGCGGCCAAGCTCAAGGAATTCAAGGTGGTCTCGACCGGCGAAGACGTGCCGGCCCAGATTTCGGCGATCAACAATTTCATCGATTCCGGCTATGACGCGATTGTCGTCAACGCCCAGAACCCGACCGCATTCGGTCCTGTCATCAAGCGGGCCAAGGAAGCCGGCGTGGTGCTGGTCGCCTTCGACAACATCCTCGACACCAAGGATGCCATCAACGTCAATGTCGACCAGAAAGGCCTTGGCGAATTGTGGGGCAACTGGCTGGTCAAGCACGTGCCGAACGGCGGCAAGGTGCTGGAAGTGCGCGGCGTCGCCGGCACGTCCGTCGATACCGACCGCCATAACGGCATCCACGAGGTTCTCGACGCTTCCGGCAAGAAATGGGATGTCACCGAGGTCGTCGGCAAGTGGGATGACGGCGTTGCGCAAAAGGCTACGGCCGATGCCATTGCCACCAACGGCCCCTTCGACGGCATTACCGGACAGGGCGGCGATACCGGCATCGTTCAGGCGATGATCGATGCCAAGCATCCGTTCGTGCCGTTCGGCGGCGAGACGGAGAACGGCTTCCGCAAATTCTGCGCCAAGTTCGCCGCTGACGGCCTGAAATGCTCGTCGGCCGGTACCGGCCCGGCGCAGGTCGCGGTTGCCATCAAGACGGCGATTGCAGCACTTGAAGGCCAGGTCGTGCCGCAAGCGGTCAAGCTGCCGCTGGCGATCGTCGAGGATCCGAACTTCAAGGCAGGCCAGGACTACTTCCCCGACCAATCCGACAATTTCTTCGTCGGCAATTCCTTCCCGACCTGCGGCATCAATTTTACGGCGCAGGAAATCATGGGCCAGAGCAAGGAAAACCAGTAAACTCCGACAGCCCGACGCCGCGGGAGATCCCGCGGCGTCGGCGCTCGACATCCTAATTGCCAAGCGCCTGGGGAGGGCCGATGGACGGTGCGGTTCCGCTCTTCCGCATGGAAGGCATATCCAAGCGCTATGGCGGCGTGCGCGCGCTGGAGAAGGCCGAACTGTCGGTCACTCCGGGCAGCATCCACGCCATTCTCGGCGAGAACGGCGCCGGCAAATCGACGCTGATCAAGGTCATGGCGGGGGTCGTTGCGCCCGACGAGGGCCGCATGATGCTGGACGGAAACGAAGTGAGCTTCGCTTCGCCGGCCGCTGCCAACCAGGCCGGCATCGTCTGCATCTTCCAGGAACTGTCGCTCGTCCCCGAACTCAGCGTTGCCGACAACATCGTCATTTCCGATCCGCCGAAGCGTTTCGGCATGATCGATCGCAAGGCGCAGCGCCGCATCGCCGAAGAAGCCCTCGCTCGCGCCGGCGCTTCCGATATCCATCCGCTGGCGCTGGTCAAGGATCTTCCTCTTTCAAGAAGGCAGATGGTCGAGATCGCCAAGGCACTGGCGCGCAAGCCACGCATCCTGATCCTCGACGAGGCGACCTCGGCGCTGACCGCGGCCGACGTCGCCAGAGTTTTCGCCGTGTTGAAGCGGCTGCGTTCGGAAGGGCTGGCGCTGCTCTATATATCGCACCGCATGAACGAGATCGCCGAGCTGGCCGACCAATGCACGGTGTTCCGCAATGGCCGCAATGTCGCCAGCTACGCGGCCGGTACAAAAAGCGACAACGAGGTCGTCGAACTGATGATCGGGCGCGAATACAGCCACATCTTTCCGCCCAAGCCCGCGCGGGCGGCTGCCGCAGCCACGCCGGTTCTGGAGGCGCGCAGCCTGTCCTGGACGGATCGGCTGCACGATGTCTCGCTATCGGTCGGGGCGGGCGAGGTGGTCGGGCTTGGCGGCCTCGACGGCCAAGGCCAGCGCGAATTGCTGCTCGCCTTCTTCGGTGTGCTGCGTGGCCTGTCGGGCCAGATCCTGATCGACGGCAGGCCGGTGGCGATCGCCAGCCCGGCCGCGGCGCGCGATGACCGGATCGGCATGGCGCTGATCCCGGAGGACCGCAAGACCGAGGGGCTGATGCTGCCGATGACGGTGCGCGAAAACCTCTCATTCGCTGCCCTCGACCGGCTGTCCAGGGCCGGCATCATCGATCGCGCCGCCGAGCAGCGGCTGATTGACGATATGGTGGGTCTCCTGGCGATCAAGACCGCCGGCCTCGACATTCCGGTCGGCGCGCTATCCGGTGGCAACCAGCAGAAGGTCGTCATCGCCAAATGGCTGATGCGGCAGCCGCGCATCATCCTGCTCAACGATCCGACGCGCGGCATCGATGTCGGCACCAAGCAGGAGCTTTACCAGTTGATGCGCAAGCTTGCCGACCAGGGTGCGGCGATCCTCTTCTATTCGACCGACTATGACGAGCTGATCGGCTGCTGCGACCGCGTGCTGGTGCTCTATGACGGCGCGGTCAAGCGCGAACTGGTCGGCGCCGAAATCACCGAGCGGGCCTTGATCGCCAGCGCGCTCAACATTCACGAAGAGATGCCAAAGCAAGGAGCGGACGCGTGAAGGATTGGCGCTACTGGCTTGCCGAACAGCGCGGAACGCTGCTGGCGTTCGGCATCTTCGTCGTCATGTTCGTCATCTACACCTCGAACCATCCGGCGGGCTTCACCGCCAACGTCGTACAAACGGCCTCGAACAAGGGCGTGCTGCTCGCCTTCGTCGCCATGGCGCAAACGCTGGTGGTGATCACCGCCGGCATCGATCTTTCGGTCGGCATGATCTTCACCCTGACCAACTGCCTGGCGTCGTGGCTGGTCGTCGGCACCGGCATCGAGACCGCCTTCGGCGTCATCGCCGTGCTCGGCACCGGCCTGCTGTGCGGGGCAATCAACGGCGCCATCGTCATCTATGGACGCCTGCAGCCGATCGTCGCCACTATCGCCACCGGTGCGGTCTATTTCGGCATTGCGCTGCTGCTTCGGCCGTTTCCGGGCGGCTCGGTCAATGAGGGGCTCGCCGACGCGCTGACCGGCCGCCTGTTTGGTATCGTGCCGGCGAGCCTGGTGGCGTTGCTGGCGGTCGTGCTTGTTGTCTGGGTGCCGTTCAGCCGGTCGGTGCTCGGCCGCGCCGCTTATGCGGCCGGCTCCTCGGAGATGGCGGCCTACATGTCCGGCGTGCCGATCCGGCGTGGAAAGTTCGCCGCCTATGCGCTTGCCGGTCTGCTTGCCGCGATCGGCGGGCTGTTCCTGACGTTCTTCACCTATACCGGTGATGCGGCCTATGCCAGCGGCAACGCCTATACGCTGTTTTCGATTGCCGCGGTCGTGCTTGGCGGCGTGTCGCTGTTCGGCGGCAAGGGCAGCGCCATCGGCGCGATCTTCGGCGCGCTTGCCTTCCGCACCATCGGCGACCTGCTGTTCGTCTTCGATTTCGATCCGCTCTGGCAGCCCCTGTTCCAGGGCGTCATTCTGCTGATCGCGGTCAGCCTCGGCGCCTTCGCCCTGTTTCGGGTCCGCAACCGGCTGGAGTGGTTCCTGTGAGCGAAACGACTGTGAGTGGTCTCGCCGGCCGCATGCCGAAATTCCTCCGCCGCGCCGACCCGGCGGTGCTGACGGCGTTCGCCTGTATCGCGCTGCTGCTGTTCCTCGGCAGCCTCTATTCGCGCAGCTTCCTGTCGCCTGAATACCTTTTGCAGCAGCTCAAGGTGGCGTCGTTTCTCGGCGTCATCGCGACCGGCATGATGCTGGTCATCCTGCTCGGCCAGATCGACCTGTCGGTGCCCTGGTCGGTGGCGGCCGGCGCGATGATGGCCTGTGCCGCGGCCGCATACGGCCCGGTCGGCGTGGCGCTTGCCATTCCGTTCGGCATCTTCTGCGGTGTTCTGATCGGCATCGTCAACGGCATCGGCGTCGCCTATCTGCGCATTCCCTCGATGATCATCACGCTTGCCACCAACGCCGTCGCGCAGGGGCTGATGGTGGTCTACACGGGCGGTTTCTCGCCGCAGGATTCGGCGACCGGTGCGATGCGCTATCTGGCGACCGGCTTTGCCGTTCCTGCCGTGCCCAACGCCGTCCTCATCTGGGCGCTGATCGGCGCCGCAATGGTGTTCGTGCTGACCCGCACCGGCTTCGGCCGCACCGTCTATGGCATCGGCAATCGCGAGCGCGCAGCCTATCTTTCCGGCATCGATACAAGGCGCGTGGTGATGATCGCCTTTGCGGTTTCGGGCGGGCTCTCCGCCTTCGGCGGCGTGCTGTTGGCCGGCTATGCCTCCAAGGCGGCACAGTCGATGGGCGACGCCTATCTGCTGCCGTCGATCGCCGCGGTGGTGCTCGGCGGCACGTCGATCCTCGGTGGGCGCGGCTCCTATCTCGGCACAGTCGCCGGGGTAATCCTGATCACGCTTCTGCAGTCCATTCTCTCTGTCATGCAGATGCCGGAGGCGGGACGGCAGATCATCTACGGCGTCGTCATCGTCGCCATGCTGCTGCTCTATGGCCGCGCGCCGGCAAGCCGCTGACCTGCATGACCGGTAAAGACGTGGCATATAAGCCGGCGAGCACTGTTCGAACGGTACCCGCCATCGTGGTGATGGGCGTTGCCGGCTGCGGCAAGTCGGTTGTCGGCGAAGCGCTTGCAGCGGCATTGGGCGCCGTCTTTATCGAAGGCGACAGGCTGCATCCGCCCGAAAACGTCGCGCGCATGGCGAGCGGCCAGCCGCTCACCGACGCGCTGCGCGAAGGCTGGCTCGACGCGATCGGCCAGCGGATGGCCGCGTCGGTCGCAAGCCGGCAAGGTGTAGTCGCCGCCTGCTCGGCGCTGAAGCGCAGCTACCGCGATCGCCTGCGCCGCTTTTGCCCGGATATCGTTTTCGTTTACCTGGAGATCGACCCGGCAACAGCAAAACAGCGCGTCGGCAATCGCAAGGGTCATTTCATGCCGGCAAGCCTGGTCGACAGCCAGTTCGCCACGCTCGAGGCGCCAGCGGCGGACGAGGCGGCAATGGCCTTGGATGGCACGCGTCCGGTCGCCGACACCGTCGCGACTGCCTTGAGCCTGCTCGCGCGCTAGATTTGCGACGTCAGTTCGACTGGGAAATCGTCATTGTCGGCGTCGCGCATGGCCGCGAGGCTGCGGTTGTCCAGCACCTCGGCGATCGCCTGCCGGACCTCCAGCATCATGTGCCGAACCTGGCAGGTCGCCTCGTCGCAATCCTCGCAGCGCTGGTATTGGGTGCGGCTGGCGCAAGGGATCGGCGCCAGCGGCCCGTCGAGGACACGCACGACATGGCCGATCTTGATCTCGGAAGCCGGCCGGGCAAGGCGGTAACCGCCTTCCTTGCCCTTGCGGCTCTGGACGAAGCCGGCGTTACGCAACTCGCCCAGGATGGCATCCAGGAATTTCTTGGGGATGTTATTGGCGACCGCAATGTCGTTGACGAATGCGAGCTGGCCGACCGGCAGGCCCGACAGATGCACGAGGGCCTTGAGGCCGTATTTGCCTTTTTTGGTAAGCATGCCCCGAGTCAACCCATGAAGCCCCAACCACCTGCGTCTGGCGGCTGTTTGTGTGCAAATCATGACGGTTTGATCACGCGAAGCCGTTCGCGAAAACAAGCCGTCCGTTCTCACGGTAGGCACAAACGCGTTGATTCTTTGTAACCTTTTGGACGGAATGCGCCCGGAAAGTGCCAGAAATCACCTTTCGCGGCGCGAAAGCAAAGAAGCCGGCAAAGCCGGCTTCTGTCAAAGTTGGAATTTCGCCTCAGCGGCTGCCATAAGTCTGGTCGAGCAGGCCGCCCGCTGCAAAGTGCTCGGCCTGGACCTTGGCCCAGCCGCCGAAGACCTCCTCCACCGTCAGCAGGCGGACATCGGGAAACTCAGCCTTATATTTGGCAGCGACCGCCGCGTCCCGGGCCCGCAGGCCGTTGCGGGCGGCGATGTCCTGGCCCTCGGGTGTATAGAGGAAGTCGAGATAGGTCTTGGCGAGATCGCGCGTGCCATGCTCGTCTGCAACCGTGTCGACGATCGCCACCGGAAATTCCGCCAACAGGCTGACCGAAGGCGTTACCTGCTCGAACTTGTCCTCGCCATACTCCTTGCGGACGCCGCGCGTTTCCGACTCGAAGGTGATGAGTACGTCGCCGATTTCGCGCTGCACGAAAGTGGTGGTCGCGGCGCGCCCGCCGCTGTCGAACACCGGCACGTTGTTGAACAGCTTTGTCACGAACTCCTTCACCTTCGCATCGTCGCCCTTGAAGGCTTCCTTGGCGTAGGCGGTGGCCGCGAGATAGGTGTAGCGCGCATTGCCCGATGTTTTCGGATTAGGGAAGATCACCTGGACGTCGTCGCGCACGAGATCATTCCAATCCTTGATGTGCTTTGGATTGCCGGCGCGCACCAGGAAGGAGGGCAGCGAATAGAAAGGCGAGGCGTTGTCCGGAAAGTCCTTCTGCCAGTCGGCGGAGATGAGGCCTTTCTTGACCAGGAAGTCGATGTCGATGACCTGGTTGAACGTGACCACGTCGGCGCCGAGGCCTTCGGCGATGGCGCGTGCTTGTGCCGAGGTTCCGGCATGCGACTGATCGATGGTGACGCCGGGGTGGCCGGCGACGAACGCCTTGTTGACCTGCGCAAACAGTTCGCGCCCGACATCATAGGAAGCATTGAGCAATTTGTCGGCCGACCAAGCTTGGGAGGATGCGAGGAAGAGGCCGGCCAACGTGGCGATGCCAAGCAAAAATCGCTTCATGAAAACAGGCTCCAATGCCATGAGCTTAATGCCGGACCATAGCGGCAAGGCATCGTGCGCGACGAGGCACGCAGAGCGGCCGCTCCACGTTGTCGATAGAAGAAATATTCCCGCTGTGGGCGATTTCTGGTTTTTTCTTTCAAGCAGAGTCTCAGGACAGCTTGGCAGCGGCGCCGATGCCGTCGGCGTGCACGATGGTTCCCGGCCGGCCAACGCGGTGCAAGGCGATTGCATCGCCGCCCCGTCTGGCATATACAAATAGTATATACAAGGGAGCTGTTGTCATGTCTCAACACCGCCATTCAACAACCCCGCCGAAGGAGGCGAAGCTGTTTCGTAACAATCGCAGCCAGGCGGTGCGCATTCCCGTCGAGTTCGAACTTCCCGGCGAAAAGGTCTTGATCAGCCGTGAAGGCGACCGCCTGATCATCGAGCCGGTCCGCAAACCTGGCCTCACCGCACTGCTCGCGCAATGGGCGAAAGAGCCGCCGCCCGGTGCCGAGGAAGACTTTCCCGAAGTCGAGGATATGCCTGTCAAATCCGAGGAATTTTTTTGATGCGGTTCATGCTGGACACGAACATTGTCAGCGACATGATCCGAAATCCGGCCGGGAAAGCCGCAAGCGCTGTCCTGCGCGTGGGAGACGCCGCCGTGTGTACCAGCATCGTGGTCGCGTCGGAACTGCGATATGGCTGCGTCAAGAAAAGATCAGCCAAGTTGCACAAGAAGGTCGAGGAATTGCTAACTGAGATTCCCGTCTTGCCGCTCGATGTGCCGGTGGATGCCGAGTACGGCGCGATTCGCGCAGAACTGGAAGGCAGGGGCCAGACCATCGCCCAAAATGACCTTTTTATTGCTGCCCACGCCCGTGCGCTTGGAACTACCCTGGTGACCGCCAACACCGGGGAGTTCAACCGGATCAAAGGCCTGAAGGTCGAGAACTGGCTGGTGTAGCGCCTGATAGAGGATCAAGCAGCCGGAAAAAGCTTCCAGCGCCGCGGCCTGAAAGCCACGCGACTTTTCTGCGCCGCCGGATGATCGACGGGCAATTCGATCTCGACCCGCTGACGTTCGCCGCCGATTTCGAGCTCGACCCGCCTGGTGCCGGCGACGCGGCGGCTGGCGGCGACCGTGCCGGCGATGCAGCCGTTGCATTCTTCCACCAGATCGACGTCGTGCGGGCGAAAGAACAGCGTCGCTTCGCCTTGCGGTGCGTGCGGCGCGGAAAGCCCGATCGGCCGGTCGGCGATCCAGACCTGGCCGTCCTCGACCTTGACCGGAAGCGAACTCGATTCGCCGATGAAGCCGTAGACGAAGGGAGAGTTCGGCGTGTCGTAGATCTCGTCGGCGGTGCCGACCTGCTCGATGCGGCCCTGGCTCATCACCACGACACGGTCGGCAAGCTCCAGTGCCTCTTCCTGGTCATGGGTGACGAAGACCGTGGTGTGACCGGTGGCGTCGTGGATGTCGCGCAGCCAGCGGCGCAGTTCGCGGCGCACCTGCGCATCGAGCGCGCCGAACGGCTCGTCGAGCAAAAGCACGGCCGGTTCGATCGCCATGGCGCGGGCCAGCGCCACGCGCTGGCGCTGGCCGCCCGAAAGCTGTGCCGGATAGCGTTTTTCCAGACCGGAAAGCTGAACGAGGTTGAGGAGTTCCGAGGCGCGGCGGCGGATTTCCTTCGCCGACGGGCGTGACGGCCCGTGCCGGACCTTGAGTCCGAAGCCGATATTGTCGGCAACCGTCATATGGCGAAACAGCGCGTAGTGCTGGAAGACGAAGCCGACATTGCGCTCTTGAATCGACTTTTGGGAGGCATCCTCTTCGCCGAAGAAGATCTTTCCGCGGGTCGGCCGCTCCAATCCGGCAATCAGCCTGAGCAGCGTCGTCTTGCCGGAACCGGAGGGTCCCAGCAGGGCGATCAGTTCTCCCGACTTGATGTCGAGCGAAACGTCGTGGAGGGCCGGAAACCGCTCAAACTCCTTGCGCACGTTGGCAACGCGAACTTCCATGCAAATCCCTTTTGTAGTTGATGCATGCCGTTATCCCAAAACCGGTTCCCACTTTTGGGCGACATCAAATCTTTGTTTTATGCATGTCGTTGTCCAAAAACCGCTACACACTTTTGGGCGACATGCATTTGTCAGTGTCCGCGCGTCGCGGCGATCTCGGCGCCGTAGCGCATCTCGAGAAGTGTTTTCAAGACCAGCGTGACGAGCGCCAGGCCGGCAAGCAGCGAAGCGACGGCAAAGGCGGCGGCGGCATTGTACTCGTTATAAAGGATTTCGACATGCAGCGGCATGGTGTTGGTCAGCCCGCGTATGTGGCCCGACACGACCGAGACGGCGCCGAACTCACCCATCGCGCGGGCATTGCACAACAGCACGCCGTAGAGCAATCCCCATTTGACGTTGGGCAACGTCACGTACCAGAACGCCTGCCAGCCATTGGCCCCGAGCGACAGGGCAGCCTCCTCGTCGCCATTGCCCTGTTCCTGCATCAGCGGGATCAATTCGCGGGCGACGAAGGGGAAGGTGACGAAGACGGTGGCCAGCACGATGCCCGGCACGGCAAACAGGATGACGATGCCATGCGCTTTCAGCCAGGCGCCGAGCAGGCCTTGCGCGCCGAACAAGAGCACGTAGACAAGCCCCGAAATGACCGGCGAGACGGAAAAGGGCAGGTCGATGAGTGTGGTCAGGAACGCCTTGCCCTTGAACTCGAACTTGGCGATCGCCCAGGCGGCGGAAATGCCGAAGACGATGTTGAGCGGCACCGAGATCGCCGCGACCAGAAGCGTCAGGCGGATCGCTGAGCGCGTATCCGGTTCGCCTAGCGCCTGTGTGTAGGCCTCGATGCCCTTGGCGAAAGCTTCCTTGAAGACGATGATCAGCGGCAAGAGCAGGAAGATGGCGAGGAACGCAAACGTTACCGCCATCAGCACGGCTTGCGCAGGGCGGCTTTCGGTTACCGCCGCCGAGCGGCTTTCGTGGTGCGGCGCGTAGGATTTGATCTCCGGGTCAGCCATAGCGCTTGCGGCTCCAGGTCTGCACCAGGTTGATGACCAGCAGCATCACGAAGGACAGCGCCAGCATGATCGCCGCGATCGCGGTAGCCGCGGCATAATTATATTCCTCGAGCCGGATGACGATCAGAAGCGGTGCGATCTCGGATTTGTAGGGCAGGTTGCCGGCGATGAAGATAACCGAGCCGTACTCGCCGACGCCGCGCGCGAAGGCCAGCGCGAAACCGGTGACGATGGCCGGTGCCAGTCCGGGAAGCAGAACACGGCTGATGATCTGGAAGCGATTGGCGCCGAGCGTGGCGGCCACTTCCTCTACCTCTTTGTCGATTTCCTCCATGATCGGCTGCACAGTGCGCACGACGAAGGGCAGCCCGATGAAGATCAGCGCGATGACGATGCCGAGCGGCGTATACGCGACCTTGATGCCGAGCGGCGTCAGCAGGCTTCCGATCCAGCCATTCGGTGCGTAAAGCGTGGTCAAAGCGATGCCGGCAACCGCCGTCGGCAGCGCGAAGGGCAGGTCGACCATGGCATCGGCGATGCGGCGGCCTGGAAAGCTGTAGCGCACCAGCACCCACGCGACGATCGTGCCGAAGACGACGTTGACCGCAGCGGCAATGAAGGCGGTGCCGAAGCTGATTTCAAGCGCGTTGATGGTGCGGCGGTCGGTGACGATCGCCCAGAAGTCGGTCCAGCCGAGCGCCGCCGAGCGCCAGACCAGCCCGGACAGGGGAATGAGGATGATGAGGGTGAGGTAGGCAAGCGAGAAGCCGAGCGTCAATCCGAAACCCGGAATGACGCTCGGCTGCCTGAATCGCCACCCCGCCTTGGCGGGTGCTGTGGTCATGTCGTCCTGATCTAAATGCTACTGGGCCGGCTTGTAGATCTGGTCGAATATACCACCATCGCCGAAATGATAAGGCTGTGCTTTCTTCCAGCCGCCAAAAAGCGGGTCGTCGATGGTGACCAGCTTGATCTCAGGCAGCTTGGCCAAGTCCTCCGCCGGCACCAGTTCGGGCTTCGAAGGGCGATAATGGTTTTTGGCGATGAGCGTCTGGCCTTCCTTGGAATAGAGGTAGCTCAGATAGGCTTCGGCAACTTTGCGCGTGCCTTTGGCGTCGACATTGGCGTCGACCACGGCTACCGGCGGCTCGGCCAGGATCGAGGTCGGCGGGTAGACGATATCGAAATTGTCGGCGCCGAACTCGTCGAGCGCCAGATAGGCCTCGTTTTCCCAGGCGAGCAGCACGTCGCCCAGCCCCTTTTGCGCGAAGGTCACGGTGGCGCCGCGCGCACCGGTGTCGAGAACCGGGACATGCGCATAGAGATTGCCGACGAATTCCTTGGTCTTGGCCTCGTCGCCGCCATCCTTGGCGCTGGCATAGGCCCAGGCGGCAAGATAGTTCCAGCGCGCGCCGCCGGAGGTCTTCGGATTGGGCGTGATCACCTGGACATCGTCCTTGACCAGATCGCCCCAATCATGAATGCCCTTGGGGTTTCCCTTGCGGACGAGGAAGATGATCGTCGAGGTGTAGGGTGCCGAATTGTTTTCGAATTTCGTCCGCCAGTCGGGATTGATCTTCTTCGTTTTCGAGACAATGGCGTTGATGTCGCCTTCGAGCGCCAGCGTCACCACGTCGGCGTCGAGCCCGTCGATCACGGCGCGCGCCTGGGCGCCGGATCCGCCATGCGACTGCTGGACGGTGACGGTCTCGCCTGTCTCGGCCTTCCAGTGGGCGACAAAGGCCTCATCGAATTGCTTGTAGAGCTCACGCGTCGGGTCATAGGACACGTTGAGAATGGTGGTGTCGGCAAACGCGAAACCGAGCGTGCCGAACTGGACAGATGTGGCGACCAGTGCGCCGAGCAGTTTCCTGAAATGAGGTTTGGTCATTTCCGCCTCCGTTGAACTCGCGCCAATCTACCGAATTGATAGAATTTAGATGCATTCAATGTTGCCTTTTTTGGCCTATTGAAGCAATTTTTCGCCTAGTTTCGGCGATACGAGAAACTATTTTCCCCGCATGGACCATGATTGCGCTCCCGACGCGATTATCTAGAGACGGCTAGCTCTTCGGCAATGGCTGCGTCGCGCCCGAAGGTTGCGGCCGGCTATTCGGCGGTAACGGGAAAGTTGAAGCGCTCTTTTGGAAACGGCTCGTTCTCCAGCGTGAAGTGCCACCATTCGCGGGCGTAATTCTTGAAGCCGCGGGCACGCATCGCCTCGACAAGTCTTTTGCGGTTAGCCGCCGCTTCACTGGCTATCGGTCGGTGAGCCGTTTCGCTCGCTGGATCGAAACAGTCGAAACCCGTGCCAAAATCGAGCGTGTCGGCATCGGTCGCGCCGCAGGCCGGTTTCGGAGCGCTCTTGCGGTCGGCTCGCGCGATCGCGACATCGACCGTCGATCCGCGCGAATGGGTGGACAGTTCGCCGATATAGCCCTTGGCTATGAGATCCTTGCGCTTGACCTTTGGGTACCATTGCGGGTCCGGTGGCCCGCTCGTTTTTGTCCATTCACGCATGTCGGAGACAGCCCGCGCAGGGCGATAGCAGTCGAACACGACCAGCGTCAGTCCTTCGGCGGCAATCGCTTTCTGCACTGCCGAAAGCGCTTGCGCCGCTTGCCTGGTGAGGACGCATACCGGCGCATCGTAGCCGCTTACCTTGCGATGCAGGAAATTTTCGAGGCCGGCATAGCGGATATCCTGCCGGATTTTGGGATCGATGTCGGCTAGCCGAACAAAGCTGGCGGGGAGGGTGTCAGCAAAGGCCGAGGAAATACCGGCGGCCGAAAACAAGACGTAAAACCCAATCCCCTGAATCACCTGCCGGAAATTATTCAAGGGAACTTTCACTCGACGAAAACCTTCACACTGGCCGCGCGTCCCGCCGCGTCGATCACGGTCAGGGTCGAATAGCCGGCGCCGTCCGGCTGCCAGGTCGTGGTGCGCCGCCGGTCGATGCCGACCAGCGGCTTGCCGTTGGCCAGCCAGCGGAATGGTGCGCGGCCGCCCTGCAGCTTGAGCACCAGCGGCGAGGCGTCGGCCGAGGAAGTGCCGAGATCGACGCGAGCGCCGTCGGGCGGAAAGATGATGGTTGGTGCAGGTTCGCTCGGCGTCGCCTGCACCAGCCCATCGGTGCCGGCGCCGAAGCGCGTCAGCGTCACCGGCAGCTCCTCGCGTTTCGGACGCCGGACGCCGGACGGCTGGCTCGGCAATGGTACGGCGGCCAGGCCGGAACGGACAAAGCCTTCGAACAGGATGGGCGCAGCCGAGACATAGCCGGACAGGCCGGGCACCGCACCGGCGTCGGGGCGGCCGACCCAGACGCCGAGCACGTAGCGGCCATCGAAGCCGACCGACCAGGCGTCGCGATAGCCGTAGGAGGTGCCGGTCTTGTAGGCGATGCCGCGTTGGGCGGCACCCTGGGGAGGCTTGACGCCTGACAGGATGTCGGTGATCTGCCAGGTCGCCTGCCCGTCGAGGATGGTGGTGGTCGAGCGTTCGGCATTCGCCGGCTCGGTGCCGTCATGCAGCGTGTGTGCCTTGCCGCCATTGGCAAGGCCGGCATAGAGTTGGACCAAGTCGCGCAGGGTCACCCCGACGCCGCCGAGGCCGATCGCCAGGCCGGGCGCTTCGTTGACGGGCAGGATAGGGGTCACATCGGCCTGGCGAAAGCGTGCCATCAGCCGGGCCGGGCCGACCGCGTCGAGCACGCGGATCGCCGGCACGTTGAGCGACAATTGCAGCGCCTGCCTGATGCTGACATCGCCCTGATAGCCCATGTCGAAGTTCTTCGGCCGATACCCGGAGAAATCGGCTGGGCTGTCCTCGATCAGCATCTCCTGCGCCACCAGGCCTTGTTCGAAGGCGAGGCCGTAGATGAACGGCTTCAGCGTCGAGCCAGGCGAGCGAACGACCTTGGTCATGTCGATCCAGCCCGAACGGCTGGCATCGAAGAAATCGGCAGAGCCGACCTCGCCAAGAATATCGCCGGTACGGGCATCGGCCAGTACCATGGCCACCGAGAGGCGAGGGCCGAGCCTGGCGGCCGCATCCTTGGCCACCTGCTCCAGCCCTTCCTGGACACTCTTGCGGATCGTCAGTTGCAGCTTCTGGCCGGGAACAGCCTTGGACAGCATCGTATAGGCCGCATGGGCAGCGAGCGCCGGCAAGGTCCGCCGCAGCCCCGACACATCGTCGAGCGCGGCACGCGCGGCCTCACGTTCGCCGAGCAGGCCTGCCGAGACCATGCGGGTCAGCACGCGGTCGCGGGCAGCATGGGCGACGTCGAGGTTGCGGTCAGGGCGCCGCTTTTCCGGCAATTGCGGCAAAGCGACGAGCAGGGCCGCCTCCGAGACCGTCAGCCGTTTCGGCTCCTTGCCGAAATAGGCAAGCGAAGCGGCGCGCACACCTTCGAGATTGCCGCCATAGGGCGCCAGCGTCAGATAGCGTTCGAGGATCTCGCGCTTGGAAAGCCGCCGTTCGATCTGGAGGGCGCGCAGCATCTGCTTGATCTTCGAGCCGAGACTGCGGCTGTCGCGCGGTTCGATCAGCCGGGCGAGTTGCATCGGCAGCGTCGAACCACCGGAGACGATATGGCCGCTGGTCGCGAACTGGCCGGCGGCACGCGCCAGTGCCAGCACGTCGACGCCTTGATGATCCCAGAAACGCTTGTCCTCATAGGTGACCAGCATGTCGACGAACTGCTTGTCGACCTGGTCCAGGCTGGTAGCGAGCCGCCAGTAGCCATCCGGCGTAGCGAAGGCGCGCAGCAGCTGGCCGTCTCGGTCCTGCACCTCGGTCGAGACCGTCAAAGCAGCCGGCAGCGGCGGCGGAAATGCGCGGTCGAGCTGCCAGAGGGCGACGGCGGTGATTGCCGCGAGACCGGCCAAGGAAATGCCCGTGATGGCCGCTCGGCGCAGGAATTTTCTGGAGAGCATGGCGCCGCCCCTCATCCGCCTGCCGGCACCTTCTCCCCGTTTAGTGACGGGGAGAAGGGGGCTGTCGCGACCCTTGGCGCCTTTTCTGCGACGTTAAAGTTCGGCGAAAACTTCGGCGCATGGCTCTTTCTCCCCGTCTCTATACGGGGAGAAATGCCCGGCAGGGCAATGAGGGGCAGCGCCATCGCCATATTCCTATCCTTACGGCGCCTTGACCTCCATCATGCCGGTGGCGGTGCGGGCCGAATATTGCGGCCGGTACATGTCCTCGATCGTTGCCGCCGGGTGGGCGTAGGTGCCCGGCGTCACCGCGCGCACGACGTAGGCGAGCGTGATGTTGCGGTCGCCGTCGCCGTCGTTGGGATTGAAAGCCGCGACGAAACGGTCGTCGCGGAATTCGAGATGAGCGGCATCGGTCTGCGCCAGCCAGGAGAAGTTCGTCAATTGGGCGCTGGAGACCAGGCCCGGATTGTCGATCTCGAAGCCGGCCGGCAACAGGTCGGTGATCAGCAGTCGCGAAGGCCAGGTGTTCTGCTCGTAAACCTTGAGCACGACGACATAGCGTTCGTTCTGCTTGACCTCCGTCACGTTGGCCTCTGTGCCGTCTAGCTTGTAGTAGGTACGGCTGATGGTAAAGCCGTTGCCGCCGGCCGGCAGAGGCTGGATCGGCGAGGCCACGGTGGTGACGACCGCCTGCAGCGGATTTCTGCCGGTGTTGACGATGGTGAGCGGACTGTCGGCCAGGTCGCCACCGGCGATCTGGTCCGAATAGCCGCCGGCATGCGGTGCGCCGTTGACGGTCAGCGCGATCGAATCATTGCCGGCCTTCAGCGCGCGGGCCGCCAGCAGCATCCAGGACTCGTCCTGTGTGCTGGTCCACCTGGCGTCGGCGCGTTCCCTGGTCACTAGTTGGATCAGCGCCGGCACGATGGTCGGCGCCGGCTTGCTTTCCGCGGCAAGCGCCAGGATCGCCGCGCCGTCGCGCAGTGGCGAGCCATAGTCGGACCGGTAATAGTCATATTCGGGCGTCGACTTGGCCAGCTGCAGCGCGGCCTGGAAGGTTGCCTCCGAGCGCTGGGTGTCACCGTAGAGCGCGAGAGACGCCGCCAATTGGGCGACGGCCATCGGGCTGGTAAAGGCTTCGAGCTGGGTGTCGGCATAATAACGCAGATCGCCGACCGAGGCCTTCTTGTTGCGGGCAAGCACATAAAGCGCATAGGCGATCTCGCTGCCGCGATCCTGGACGTCCTGATCGTAGCCGATCGCGTTCTGCAGATTGCTCAGCGCCTGGTTCATCGCCAAGGCCGGCACGTCGTATTTCTGCTCGCGCGCCCGGGTCAGGAAATCGGTGACATAGGCGTCGAGCCACAGATCGCCGGAACCCGGACCCCACAGGCCGAAGCTGCCGGCCGATGCCTGGTAGCTCAGCACCTTGTAGATAGCGTCCTGGACGCGGCCATGCAGATCGGGGTCGCTGGCCATGCCGATGCCGGAAGCCATCTCGTTGACGTAGAGAAGCGGCATGGCGCGGCTGGTGGTCTGTTCGGCGCAACCATAGGGATAGCGGTCGAGCGTCATCAGCAGCGACGGTACATCGAAGGCAGCCGCCTGCGAAACGCCGACGCTGACCGAAGCGCCATCGAGCAGGCTTGCCGCCAGCAGTTCCTTGTCGACGCGCAGCGCGCCGCCATTGCCCTTGAGGTCGACGACCATGCGGGTGGTCACCGGCAGTTGCGCTGGGCGCACCGGCACATAGAGCGTCTGCTCGACAGCGGTGCCGTCGGCATGCGCAAGCTTGATGGTGATCGAGGCGTTGCCCGCGGTCCGCGCAATCAACGGCACGGTCAGCGTCTGCCGCTTGCCTTTGGCCAGCGTCAGCTTTTCAGGCAAGGCGGCACTGCCGGTAGACAGGTCGCCCGTCGTGTCGATGGTCAGCTTGTAGTCGCCAGCAGGGCCGTCGGTGTCGGCGACATCGAGCCGCATGACGGCGGAATCGCCGGGCGCCAGGAATCGCGGCAGGCCGGCGGTGATCACCACCGGATCGCGAACGATGACGTCGGACTGGGCATGGCCGACTGCTTCCTTTGTCCACGCGACGGCCATGACGCGCACGGTGCCGTTGAACTGCGGTATGTCGAAGTCGATCCGCGCCTTGCCGTCGGAGTCGAGCTGGACCGGGCCGGAGAAGAAGGCGACCAGCTTTTCGGTCGGCGGACTGCCTTGCGATTGCATGTTGGCGCCGTCGCCGCCGGTGCGCAGCTTACCGGTTGTGCCCAGCGAGCCGTCGATCAGCCGGCCATAGATGTCGCGAACCTCGAGACCGAGCATGCGCTGGCCAAAGAACCAGTTCTCCGGATCCGGTACCTTGTAGTTGGTCAGGTTGAGGATGCCGACGTCGACGGCCGCGACCATGACATAGGCGTTGGTGCCGGGCTGCACGCCGGCTACGGCCACCGGGATCGACAGCTGCTGGCGCGGCATGGTCTTGTCCGGCGGCGCCAAGCTGACGGCAAGCTTCCGCGAGCCGGGATCGAGCTTCAGCCATTTGACGCCGATGGCGCGCGCCGGCATACGCGTCTCTTGCGCATCGCCCGGCCTGAACAGCGTTGCCGTGACGTAGGCGCCGGCACCCCAGTCGTCGCCGACCGGGATGTCGACGGTGCTGCCGCCGGCCGGCACGCTGGCGGTGACGGTCTTCAGGAGCTTGTCGGCGCCGATGGTGACGAGCAGCTCGCCGGCAAAGTGCGGCGACACTTTGAGCTTGGCCACTTCACCCGCCGCATAGGTATCCTTGTCGAGGGCGATCTCTAGGCCGTCGGGCGTTTCGGTGGTGGTGGAACTGACATACCAGCCGGCGTCGAACTCGTAGCTGGTGGCCGGGCCTTCCGGATCCGCTGTCTCGATCTCGAGCCGGTAGCGGCCCCAGTCGACCGGCAGCGACACCGTCGCCTCGCCATCGGCGCTCAGGTCGACCTGGCCGTTGGCCACCGTCTTGGTGAAGGTGACCGGCTCATAGTTCCAGGAGTTGCTCGAGCGGTACCACTGGTAGCTGCGCTCGACCTTGACCAGCGACCACTGCGCGCCCTTCAGCGCCTCACGCTTGCCGTCTGGGTCGACAGCGATCAGGCTGAACTTGGCCGTGCCGCCTTGCGGCACCTCGTCGTCGTCGAAATCCGGGCGGATGCCGATCATGTGGCCCTGCGGGCGGATGCCGATATTCAGCGAGCGCTCGACGGCACGGCCGCCGGTTTCACGCATCCTGACAGTGACCTTTGCATCGACCAGCTTGGTGGTGGATGGCAATTGATCGACGGAGACCGGGAAGGTCGCCTTGCCGTGCTCGCCGACCACCGGCAGGCCGGTGAAGGGCGTCACAGTCGGTTCAGCCGACTGTTCGTCGGCCAGACCGAAGGAATAGCCTTTGAAGCGGTCCCAATCGCTGGCGGTCGACAGCGTCAATTCGCCTTCGAGCGCGAGGCCCGCGGCCGGCGCGCCGTAGAGAAAGCGGCCGTCGACGGTAATGTTGGCGGTCTCGCCCTGGGCGATCTCCTGCTTGTCGGAGGACAGGTCGAACTCGATGCGGTCCGGTACGAAGTCCTCGACCAGGAACATCTGGCTGGCGACCGCCGCCTGCTTGGGATCGGTATGGATCGCCACCGTCCAGGTGCCGCGCATGGCGTTGGGTTCCAGCGGCAGGTCGACTGCGTGACCGCCGGCCG
This sequence comes from Mesorhizobium sp. M0601, assembly GCF_040320845.1. Classification (NCBI taxonomy): domain Bacteria; kingdom Pseudomonadati; phylum Pseudomonadota; class Alphaproteobacteria; order Hyphomicrobiales; family Phyllobacteriaceae; genus Mesorhizobium; species Mesorhizobium sp. M0601. Next base: position 33,861 of record NZ_JAMYQK010000023.1, on the reverse strand, counting down.
ATGCGCCATCGCTGACGATGCGGCGGTCCTCGACGCCGTCGGGCCGCGAAAAGATGAAGGTCAGCGGCAGGTTCTCGACCGCCTTGGCGGCACTGTCGCGGGCAAGGGCCGCGACATGGACATCTTCGCCGGCGCGGTAGATGCCGCGCTCGGTCCAGGCATAGACGTCGAGCGCGCCAGGTGCCGGCCGTCCGGCGACGCCACGGTCGGACAGGTCGAAGCCGGCGCGGCCCATATCGAGGAAGACGAAATCGTCGTCGCCCTGTTTGGCCATCAGCACGGCCGGCGCCATGCCGCTGTCGCCGCGCGTCAGGCCGGGATTGAACACCGCCCGCCCTTCCGCGTCGGTGGTCGCGGTGCCGAGGATTTCATTGTTCCTGGCCAGCAGCGTCAGCTCGGCGCCGGCGATCGGCTTGGCGGTTGCGAGCGAACGGGCAAAGACGTTCAGCCCATCCTGTCCGGTATAGGTCGACAGGCCGATATCGGAGACGACGAACCATTGCGTGGCGTGCGAATCATAGTCGTCGCTGCGATCGTCGACGGCTTTTGCGGTCAGCACATAGACGCCGGGCTTGCGCTTCGGCAAAGCCTCGTCGATTGGGAAGGAGGTGGTGACTTCCTTGTTGAGGTCGTTGGCGATGTCGAGCTGGCCTTGCCAGACCGGCTCGCCCATCTGTTCGGAGATGTTCGAAATGTCGTAGCCGTCAAGCTGGCGCAGGAACTGATATCCCGACAGAAGCTGGGCCAGCGAGCGGTCGCCGATGCGGAAGAGCTTCATTTCGGCGGCATTCATGTTGACGGTGACGACCGGTATGCCGCGGCGTGCGCCTGCGGGCAGCACGAAGCTGTCGCCGGTGAAGCGGGCCGAAGGCGCGCGGTCCTGCACGTAGATCGACAGAACCACCGGTGCCGCGGTGACTTCGCCAATGGCGGCCGGCAAGCCGGCGCGGAAGGTCACGTCGTAATGTTGCCCGTGCTCGAGTCCTTCGACGCAGATCTGCTTGTCCTTGGCTTCGACGCCCTTGGGAGCGGCGTTGTCGACAGTAACGAACTGCGAGTAGTCGACGCCGGTCTTGACCAGTTCCTCGGAGAACTGCGCGCAGATGCGTGGCGCGCTGGTGTCGGCATCGACGGTATGATCGATGACGCGGAAGCCCTTGCGAGCCTTGAGATCCTGATAGGCGGCCCTGACTGCCGGCGAATTGACGAGAGCGAGGCTCGCCTCGTAGGCCTGCAGAGCCGGCCTGTAGAGATCGCGGCGATCAAGGCCGTCCCCGAGCAGCGCCAGCACGTCGGCGCGCGTCTTGGTGGTGCGCAGCAATTTGTAGGCGTTGAAGGCGGCGGAAGTGGCGTTCGCCGGCAGGGTCGACGGCTCCGAGCTGTTGGCGGTCGGATGGACGGCAAGCGTTTCGCGCGCCAGCTCGAGCCAGAGCTGGCCATCATCCGGCAGCATCGAAACCGCCGCTTCGTATTTGTACATGGCCGAGCGATGGTCGCCCGTCAGCGCCGACCGTTCGGCGGCGGTCCTCAGCGCCGTCAGCCCCTCGGTCGGCTTGGTGTAGGTCGGGCCAGTGAGGTTGTTGCGGTATTGCTGGGCCTGGTCGGCCATCCAGTTAGGGAAGAAGGCGAGTTCGGGTGGCGCGCCGATGTCGGGATCGCCATCGATGTTGACGACCTTGCCGGCGACGGCGCCACCGAAGGGTTTCAACGAATTGTAATCGGATTTAAGGAAGCACCATTTGGCCTTGAGGTTGTAGGTGAAGGCGCGGCAGGCCGGGTCGCCGAGGCAGGTGCTCTTGCACTCGTCGAGGCTGACATTCTGGTCGGATCTGAGATCGAAACCGAAATAGTCGGAATTGTCCGATGTCACCACCCGCCGGGCTTCGGCCGCTTGCGCGACACCGCTCCAGGCAAAAAAGAGAAGGAAAAGAATCGATAGACCACGAGCCGCGCGCATTGCCATAAACCCCTCCAGACAAGTGCTTACGTCCAGAAATCTTCAAGCTTCAGTCGCGCTTGTCAACATCGGGACGCGGCAGGATCCGCCTGCCAACGGTTTGCTTTCCGGCCGGTGACCGGTAGTAGCTCCATAGGACAGGGGATCACGCTTTCTTGCGGCGACGCAGAAGGTGTGAGTTCCAAGCCCTGTCTATTTCAGCAATTGGATTGTGGCCCCTTTACGAGTGCTTCAGAACTTCATTCCAATTTTAGGTTTGCGAGCTAGGCTAGGAGCGTAATGCCGGCGTATGAAAGGCAGATGTCGGGAGGAACCGCGCCACGGCGCGCGCTTTCGCGCGCCCTGCTTTTCGCATTGTTGTGCTCTACGGCACTTGTTGCCGAAACCGGAAGTGCGGCAGCCTTCGAGATTTTCGGCATCAAGCTGTGGGGATCCAAAGACGAAGATGCCGATATCGTCGACCCGCTGCGCTATGCGGTGACGATCGAGGCGCCGGACGCCGACAAGGATCTCGCCGAGAAGCTCGAAAACGCCTCGGCGTTGAAGGCCGACGAGGAACACCCGGTATCCGGTTCTCTCGGCCTGCTGGCCAAGGCGCGCAGCGACCGTGAACAACTTGTTGCCGCACTCTACACTGACGCCCGCTACGAGGGTGTCGTCACCATCACTATTCAGGGCAAGCCGCTCGACGATCTGCCGCCCGATGCCGAGTTTTCGGGTCCGCAGCCGATACCGGTGGTGATAAGCATAGCAGCCGGGCCGAAATTCACGCTTGGCAACATCAGGCTGGAAGGCGATGCGGCGGGGCTGGCAAGTGCCGATTTCGGTCTGATCGCCGGCGGTGACGCCAGTTCGGGCGCCGTGCTCAAGGCCGAGGCGGCGATCGTGCGGGCACTCAAGCAAGAAGGCAGGCCGCTGGCCAAGGTGACGGGCCGCGAGATCGTCGCCGAGCACGCCGGTTCGACGCTCGACGTGACGCTTGCCGTCGCGGCCGGCCCGGTCGCCGGCTATGGCGACACCACTGTCGAGGGCACGGAAAAGGTCGACCGCGACTTCACCGAATATATGACCGGCCTTAAGCGCGGGCGCCAATATTCGCCCGATGAGATCGACGATGCGCGCGACCGGCTGCTCGGGCTCGAGGTCTTCAACAGCGTGACGGTGAAGGAAGCCGACGCACTGGACGCCGAGGGCAACATCCCGATCGGTGTCCAGGTAAGCGAACGCAAGCCGCGCTATTTCGGCATTGGCGGCAGCTTCTCAAACACCGAAGGGCTGGGCCTCGAAGGCTATTGGGGGCATCGCAATCTGTTTGGCCGCGCCGAAAAGCTGCGCATCGACGGCAAGATCAGCGGCATCGGCAGCAACGACTTGACCCAACTCAATTACAATGCCGGCGTCATGTTCGAAAAGCCGGGCGTGGTCGGGCCGGCGTCGAAATTCATTGCCAGTGTCAATACCGTGCTGGAACACCCCGACGCCTACGACCATTTCTCGGTCAAGGGCAGCACCGGCCTGTCCTACGAACTCGACAAGAAGCAGACGGTTTCCGCGCAGGTCGCGCTGGATTATTCGAGGATCCACGACGCTTTCGGCAAGCACACCTATCTGATCGCCAGCATTCCACTGCAATATGTCTACGACAATCGCGACAGCAAGCTCAATCCGACCCGGGGCTTCAGGGTGCTGGCCTATGGCGAGCCGAGCTACGACATTTTGAGCGGGGCTGCGTTTGTCAAGCTGAAGGGCGAGGGGTCGGCCTACCAGTCACTCGATTCGGCCTCGAAATTCGTTTTCGCCGAACGTGTCGCCATCGGCTCTATCATCGGCGCCAGTCTTCAAGATGTTCCGGCAGATCGACGCTTCTACTCAGGCGGCGGCGGTTCGGTGCGCGGCTATGCCTATCAAGGCATCGGCCCGAAGGACAGCAATGGAGAGCCGATCGGCGGGCTTTCCTTCTTCGAGACCTCGGTCGAGATGCGCATCGCCGTCACCGACAAGATCGGCGTCGTGCCGTTCGTCGATGCCGGCACGGTGTCGACCAGGCAGGTCCCCGATTTTTCGGACATGAAGGTCGGCGCGGGTGTAGGCTTGCGCTATCTGACGGCGTTCGGGCCGCTGCGCGTCGACGCGGCGGTGCCTCTCAACCGCGGTCCTGACGATCCTCATTTCGGCATTTATGCCGGCATCGGCCAGGCATTCTGATGGCAATATTCAGGCGCATCCTCCGTATTCTTTTCTACACGCTGCTCATCGTCGTGGCAGCGGCGGTGGGGGCGCTCGTCGTGCTGACCAAAACCGAGCGCGGCCGCGAAAACCTTGCCGGCATCATCTCGACCATGGCCTCGACCGGCGACCGCAAGGTGACTGTCGTCGGCATCGACGGCATCTGGTCGGGCGCGCTGAGGGTCGATCATGTCGTTCTGGAGGATCGCGAAGGCGCCTGGATGGTGGCGCGCAACGTGGCCGTCGACTGGTCGCCGCTGGCACTCCTGTCGAAGAGCTTCAGCGCCGATCGCATTGGGGCCGAGCGTATCGAGTTGGCAAGGCTGCCGGTGGCCAATACACAGCCGAGCCAAAGCGGAGCGACGACGCTGCCGGTTTCCATCGACGTCAGGCAACTCGACCTTCCCGAAATCGCGCTCGGGCAGGCTCTGGCCGGCAGCGGTGTGGCCGAACTTGCAGCCAAGGGAGCGCTCAAGGCGGACGCCTCTCCATTGGCGATCGAGACCAACCTCAACATCGTTCGCCACGACGGCAAGCAAGGCACGGTCGACGCCAAAGCCCATTTCGCGCCGGCCGACAACAAGCTCGACCTCGACCTTAAGGCATCCGAGCCGGCCGGCGGCATCATCGCCAACCTGCTCAACCTGCCGGGCGCGCCGCCGGTCAACATTGTCGTTTCCGGCACCGGACCGCTCGCCAACTGGAATGGCATCGGGACCTTCGTTGTCGACGGCCGGATCGTCACCCAGCTTACCGGTCGCCATCAGCTCACCGACAAGGGTCATTATGTCGAGGCCAACGGCGATGGCGAATTCGAGCGCTTCCTGCCCGAAACCCTGAAACCGCTGTTTGCCGGCAAGACCACCTTCGACCTCGCCGGCACGGCGACCGCGGCCGGCGGCGTCGATGTCGAGCGCGCCAATATCGACAGCGGCGCCTTGCACGCGACCGCCGCCGGCATTGTCGATCCGAACGGCGCCAGCGACCTTTCGGTGAAGCTCGCCGCAAAGGGGCCGCCGATCGTGCTCAGCCTCGGCAGCGAGGCGCAACCGATCACCGTGGCAATCAAGGATGCCACGGCCCGCGCTTTCGGCGATGGCAAGGCGCCGATGATGGATATCGGCGCGTCGCTGGTCTCGGTGGTGGCGGGCGGCACGCGGGTGGACGACCTGATCGGGCAAGTGCATTCCGATGGTTTCGACATCCAGAGCCGTAGCGGGCCGGTCACCATCAAGCTGACGGCGGCCGGCCTGAACACCGACGTCGCGACTTTGGCGCCGCTGATAACGGGCAGGGTCAGCGCCGGTCTCGCCGGCTCCGTCAGCAAGGAACAGATTGTCGTCGACGAAGGGACGCTACGCAGCGACGCGCTCAATGCGTCCGTAACAGCCACAGTGGCGCTTGCCGATCTGTCGATGACGCTCAAGATGAATGCCGACGCGGCTTCGACGGCGCTGCCGCCGCAAATCAGCTCGGTTCTCGGCGAGCGCGTGCAGTTTTCCGCAACCGCGACACGCGACCCGGACGGTGCGTTCGCCGCCAACGCATTGCAACTCACCTCCGGCACGCTTAGCGCCAGCGGCACCGCAAGTGCGCAAGGCACCGATATCCGGGCCGATATCAAGGGTACGCTGGGCGACGTGTCGGTGCTGTCGCCGCTGGTCGGCGCCAAGGTCGGCGGCGCCGTCGGTTTCGGGCTTACCGCAAGCGGCGCGCGCAGCGCACCGGATTTCTCGGTTTCGGCCAACAGCGACAGCCTGACGGCGTCCGGCCATGCGGTGAAGCAGATCAGGCTGAGCGCGAGCGGCAAGGCCGATATCGCCAGTCCCGCCGCCGATGTCTCGCTGACCGGCTCGGTCGACGACCAGCCGCTCGACCTCGAGGCATCGCTGGTCACAACCAACGGCAAGCGCTCCATCAATGGACTTGCCGTCTCGTTAGCCGACAACAAGGTCTCCGGCGACCTCGGGCTCGACGGCAACCTGCTGCCGCTCGGCACGTTGACCCTCGATGCCGCCGATATTGCTCCGCTGGCCGCACTCGCAGGCCAGTCGGTAGCCGGCGACGTGCGTGGCACCATCCGCTTTGCGAACGACAACGGAGCGCCGACGGTCGCGATCGATGCGACGAGCACCGTGATTTCGCGCGGCGAACTGGCGGCGAAGACAATCGCCGTCAACGCGCTGGTCGCCAATTATCTCAAAGCACCGGCAATCGCCGGCAAGATCAAGGCCGACACGATCACCTCCGGACCCACGGTGATCAGCGGCATCGATGTCGACCTGAAGCGCGATGGCGACTGGACCGGCTTTAGCGGCGGCGCCACGGTCGCCGGCATTCCGGCCAGCGCGTCCGGGCGGGTCAGGGTTGCGAACGGCACCACCAGCATCGAGCTTGCCTCGGGCGAGGCGACCATCCGCGGCATCAAGGCAGCTGTCGCGCAGCCATCAGCGCTGACAATCGCCAATGGCAGGGTGAGCATAGAGAAATTGGCGCTCGGTGTCGGCGGTGGTTCGGTTGCCGTGTCGGGTACGGCCGGCCAGACGCTTGATCTCGCTGCCACCTTGTCGGCGGTGCCGGCAGCGCTTGCCAATGATTTTTCACCGGGTCTCGATGCCGTGGGCGCGCTTAGCGGCACCGCGCAGGTCACCGGATCGTCGACTGCCCCAGATATTCGCTTCACCGCCCGCCTCAGCGGCGCCGAAACTAGCCAGACCCGGCAGGCTGGCCTCGGGCCGCTGGATCTCGACGCGGCAGGCCGTTTCTCGTCGGCCAGCGGCCTGGCCATCGAGCAGGCGACGCTTGCCGGCGAGAAAATCTCCGGCAAGGCAGCCGGCACCATCAATCCGAACGGTGCCAGCGATTTTTCGCTCGACCTGGCCTCTACCGGTCCGAGCCTGCCGTTGTCGCTTGCCAGCAAGGAGAGCCCGATCAAGCTCGAGCTACAGGCGATATCGCTAACGGCGGCCGGGCAGGGCGCCCAGCCGAAGCTCGACATTTCCGCGACGCTGCCATCGGCCGCCACCAATCTAGCTATGATCGAGGGCATCACGCTTGCGCTGCACTCCGATCGCTTTGACGTGAAAGCCCGGAGCGGGCCGATCTCCGGCACCGTGACTGCCGAAAAAATCGGCATCGACAATCCGACTATCGCGCCGCTGATCGCCGGCAAGGTCACCACCAAACTCGCCGGCAGCCTTGCCGCCGATGCCATCGTCATCGATAGCGGCACGGTGACCAGCGACGCGTTGAACAGCGGCTTCAACGGGCGGGTCTCGCTGGCCGACGGCGCCATCGACCTCAATGTCAAGGCGGACGCCGCCTCGGCGGCACTGCCGGGGGCGGTGCGTGGCGTGCTCGCCGAGCGAACGCAATTCAGTGCCGCGCTGAAGCGGGACGCCAATGGCAGTGTCACCGCCAATACCGTCAGGCTGTCGTCCGGTTCGCTGACGGCAGACGGCCAGGCGAGCCTTGCCGACAACAAGCTCAGCGCCGACGTCAAAGGCGCGCTAGGCGACGTCTCGCTGCTATCCAAGGACGCCAAAGGCGCCATCTCTTTCGCGCTGAATGCGCAAGGCGCCAGCATCGCGCCGGATCTGTCGCTGACTGTCAACAGCGACAGGCTTTCGGTCGCGGCGCGCGAGATCACCGGTCTGAAGCTTACTGCCACCGGCAAGGCTGATGCCGCCAACCCGGCTGCGAATGTGCGACTCACCGGAAATGTCGGCGGCCAACCGCTGCAGGGCAGCGCCGTGCTGGCGACATCGGACGGCAAACGCGCCATCAACGGGCTTTTGCTGTCGCTCGGCAAGAACCGTATCTCCGGCGACCTGGCGCTCGACGATGCCTTCGTTCCGGCCGGCACCGTGGCGCTCGACCTGCCCGATATCGGTCCGCTTGCGGCCCTGGCACTGGAAAAGGCCGATGGCGATGTGCGCGGCACGATCGCCTTCTCCAAGGCGGGTACCGTGCCGCAAGTCGCCGTCAAGGCGACGACGGTCTCGATCTCGCGCGGCGATGTCTCGGCCAAGGCCGTGAGCATCGATGCGCTGATCGCCAACTATCTGGCGGCACCGGTGATCTCGGGCAAAATCCGTGCCGACAGCGTAACTTCCGGCGGAACGGCTATTCGGGGCGTCAACGTCGATCTCAAGCGCGACGGCGAATGGACCGGCTTTTCCGGTGGCGCCACCGTCAAGGATATTCCGCTGAGGGCGGCCGGCCGGGTCAAGGCGGTCAAGGGCACGACGACGGTCGAACTTGCCTCCGGCGAGGCGACCATCCGCGGCATCAAGGCGGCCATCGCCCAGGCCTCGACCATCAACATCGCCAATGGAGTGACCAGCCTCGACAGGCTGGTGCTCAACCTCGGCGGCGGCACGGCGACGATCACGGGCAAGGCTGGGCAGGCGTTCGACCTCAACGCGACGCTGGCCCGCGTCCCGATCTCGATAGCCAACAGTTTTTCGCCGGGCCTCGATGCCGCCGGTTCCATCTCGGGCACGGTGAAGGTGACGGGCGCGCCGGCCAATCCGGCCGTTGCCTTCAAGATCGACGCCGCAGGCGTTCAGACGTCGCAGACCCGTGGTGCAGGTTTCGGCGGCATGGGCGTTTCATCCTCAGGTACGTATTCGGGCAACAGACTGACCTTCGACGCCAACATGAGCGATGCCGCCGGCCTCGGCCTCAAGGGCGGCGGCACGATGACGACATCAGGCGCGCCCACCCTTGATCTCAACTTTTCCGGCAAGGTGCCGTTCGCCTTCCTCACCAGGACACTCGCCGCGCAAGGCCTGTCCCTCAGCGGCACGGCCGACGTCGATGTGCAGGTGCGCGGCCCGGCGACGTCGCCGGTGATCTCAGGCACGGTCCGCACGTCGGGCGCCCGTCTGGTCGATGCGCGATCGGGGCTTGCGATCAACGACATCACTGCCGATGTCGCTATCGGCAATGGCGTGGCCAGGATCAACCGCCTGACCGGCACGCTGTCGACACGCGGCAGCCTTTCGGCCAGCGGCACCGTCGGCATCGATCCGGCAAAAGGTTTTCCGGCCGACCTGTCGGTCAAGCTCGTCGATGGCCGCTATACCGACGGCAAGGTGGTCACCGCCAATCTTGGCGGCGACCTGACCGTCAAGGGACCGCTCACCTCCGCGCCGGTGATTTCCGGTACGGTCAACCTGGCCAAGACCGTCATCACCGTACCCGAAAAGCTGCCCGGCTCGCTGGCCGAGCTCAACGTCAAGCACAAGAATGCGCCGGCCGCCGTGCGTGCGCAGGACAAGGCGTTGCGCCCGGCCGCTGCAAGCAGTGGCGGCGGCGGCAACGGCCTCAATCTCGACGTCACGGTCAATGCGCCGAGCCAGATCTTCATCCAGGGCAGGGGTGTCGACGCCGAGCTCGGCGGTTCGCTGCGGCTGACCGGCCCGGCATCGTCACCCCAGGCGGTCGGCACCTTCACCTTGCGGCGCGGACGGTTGACGATCCTTGCCAAGCGGCTGACCTTCACGGAAGGCACCGTCGGCTTTTCCGGCTCTCTGGTGCCCTACCTCAATCTCACGGCGCAATCGAAGACGACCAGCGCCACCGTGACTATCGTGGTGTCAGGCGAGGCGAACAACCCGAAATTCACCTTCTCCTCGGTACCCGCGCTGCCGGAGGATGAGGTGCTGGCGCAGCTGATCTTCGGCCGTTCGATGTCGAACCTGTCGCCGCTGCAGATCGCGCAGCTTGCCGAGGCTGCCGGACAACTGGCCGGCGTCGGCGGCTCGACCTCACTGCTGCAGAACCTGCGCAGCGCAATCGGCGTCGACGATCTCGACGTAATCACCGATGAACAGGGTGGCACCGCCGTCTCGGCGGGCAAGTATCTCAACGACCGTACCTATGTGACGATCCAGAAGGGCGACAGGCCGGGCTCGGGCAAGGCAACCGTCGATCTCGACGTTGGGCGCGGCGTCAAGCTGCGTGGCGAGGCAACCGACGCCGGCGAAGCAAAAGGCGGTGTTTTCTACGAACGGGAATATTGAAACCGGCCGTTCGCGCAGAACAACTGGTTGCCTGAGAACGAGTGGCGCAGCGGCGAATGTCCCAGTTTAATTGCCTGTGGGGATTTCGGACGAAATCCCTGGCGCAGTAGCAAATTTGCGCCAAGACTGTCGTTATCGCGCGAACCGCCCTGCTTTCAAAGTTGCACATTCCTTGGCATGTTCCCAATCCCTGCCGTCTTTGACATCATGGCGAGGATGCGGAATGTTAAAAGGCAGAAAGCCAACAATGGGAGTAAGTCATGACGATCTACAAGAGTAACGGCGACCGCGTTCCCGATCACATCCTGGCCATGGCCGAAGACGCCAAGGCAGGCAAGATGGATCGTCGCGAATTTCTAGCTCTCGCCAGCGTCTTCGGCGCGTCGACGGCGATGGCCTATGGCATGCTTGGCCTTGCAGACCCGACGCCGGCCAAGGCGGAAGAGGTCCAGGGCAAGAAAGGCGGCGTATTGAAGGTCGCGCAATGGATCAAGGATCCGAAGGATCCGCGCAAGGCCGACTGGTCGGAAATCGCCAATGCCGAGCGCCAGGCGCTCGAGCCGCTGGTCAAATACACCACCGAATACACGTTCCGCCCCTATCTGCTGGAGAGCTGGGACGTGAATGACGACGCTACCGAATACACGCTGCATGTGCGCAAGGGCGTCACCTGGAACAACGGCGATCCGTTCTCCGCAGACGACGTCATCTTCAACCTCAAGCGTTGGGCCGACAAGAAAGCCGAAGGCAATTCCATGCCCGGTCGCCTCGGTTCGCTGGTCAAGGATGACAAGCTGGATGAGAGCGCGGTTACCAAGGTCGACGATCACACGGTCAAGCTGACGCTCAGCAAGCCGGATATCGCCCTCATTCCCAACGTGTGCGACTATCCCGGCCTTATCGTCCACAAGACCTTCGACGAGAAGGGCGGCGACTTCAAGTCCTGCCCGATCGGAACCGGCCCGTTCGAGTTGGTCTCCTACGATGTCGGCCAGAAAGTGGTCTACAAGCGCCGCGAAGACAACAAATGGTGGGATGGTGACGTCTTCCTCGACGGCATCGAGTTCATCGACTACGGCACCGATCCGGCGGCGATGGTCAGCGCTTTCGAGGCAGGCGAGGTGCACACCAACTTCGAGACGTCGGCCGACTATGTGTCGATCCTCGACGGCATGGATTTGGTGAAGTCGGAGATCGTCACCGCCTCGACGATCGTCTGCCGTACCAATGTGACCAACAAGCCTTACGGCGACCAGAAGGTTCGCAACGCCCTGCAGCTCGCGGTCGACAACAATGTCGTCCTGCAACTCGGCTACGGCAATGCCGGCACGGTTGCCGAAAACCACCATGTCGCCCCGATCCATCCGGAATACTATGAATTGCCGAAGATTGCTCGCGACCCGGCCAAGGCAAAGGCGCTGATGGCCGAAGCCGGCCAGGCCGATTTCGAGCACGAACTGATCACGGTCGACGAAGACTGGCACAAGAACACAGGCGATGCGATCGCCGCGCAGATGCGCGACGCCGGCATCAAGGTCAAGCGTACGGTGCTGCCGGGTTCAACCTTCTGGAACGACTGGACGAAGTATCCGCTGTCGATGACCAACTGGAACATGCGGCCGCTCGGCGTCCAGGTTCTGGCGATCGGCTATCGCACAGGTGAGGCCTGGAACGAGACGGCCTGGTCGAATCCGGAGTGGGATGCCAAGCTCAACGCTGCGCTGGCAGTTGCCGACGCCGCCAAGCGCAAGGAAATGATGAAGGACATCGAGCAGATCCTGCAGGATTCCGGCATTATCATCCAGCCTTATTGGCGCAAGCTCTACAGCCATTCGGTCAAGGCGGTGCAGAACTACAAGATGCACCCGACCTTCGAGCGCGACTACGGCAAGGTCTGGCTCGACCAGGCCTGACCGGACGATCCGGAAAGGGGCGTCTCGCCCCTTTCCCTCGCTCTTTGCATGGTCCTTGGACCGGAAGTCGGCGCAGCAAAAAGTTGCGGACTCTTCGGCCTGGGTCTGCAATAAAAAGGGTATTGCATCTGGGACTGGTCTGAAGGCTTGTTCTGCCGCTGGCGGCAGCGCACGGCTTGCAAACCGGTTCCACCCCCAACCCGACCGGCAGGGGACCGCCATGCTTTCTTTCGTTATCAGGCGTCTCGGCACCATGGCAGTGACGATGCTGTGCCTGACGATGATCGTCTTCTTCCTGGTCAATCTCGGGCCTAATCTGAAGAAGCTCGCGATCAGCCAGACCGAAATGCACACATCCGCCGAGCAGCTTGAGGCTTGGCTGGTCAACCATGGCTATCGGCAGAATTTTTTTATCCGCTACGGCCAATGGCTTGGCATCATGCCCAAGCAGCCGGTGACCGACCCGGCGACCGGCAAGCCCGCACAGCGTTTCTCCTTCTGCAACGATCCGGTCGTGCCGACATTCTCCGGCATCCTGCAAGGCGATTTCGGTTGCTCGACCAAGTTCAAGACAACGGTTGCCTCGAAACTCTTTCCGGCGCTCAGCGCCACCGGCATCCTGATGCTCTGCGTGCTGGCCGTAATGGTGCCGATCTCGCTTTTGATCGGTATTCTCGCCGGCATGCGCGAGGGTTCACGCACCGACCGCACATTGTCGGTGGCTTCGATCGCCTCGACGGCGACGCCCGAATATGTTTCGGGCGTCATCTTCACCGTGATCTTTGCCTCCTGGCTCGGCGTGCTGAACGGTTCGGCGGCCTCGGCCAGCCAGGGCATCACCTTCTATAATTTCACCTTGCCGGTGATGACGCTGGCGATCTACGGCATCGGCTACATCGCTCGCATGACCCGCGCCTCGATGGTCGAGGTGATGACACAGCAATATATCCGCACCGCCCGGCTGAAGGGCCTCTCCTTCGGCAGCGTGGTGGTAAAGCACGCTCTGCGCAACGCCCTGATCGCACCGTTCACGGTCATCATGCTGCAGTTTCCCTGGCTGCTCACCGGCGTCGTCATCGTCGAGGTGATGTTCCGCTACCGGGGGTTCGGCTACACCCTGGTCGAGGCCGCCGGCAACAACGACATCGATCTTCTGCTCGGCTGCTCGCTGGTCTCGGTGTTTATCGTCCTGATCACACAGCTCATCTCCGATGTCGGCTACGCGTTCCTCAATCCGCGCATCAGAGTTCAATAGGAGACCGGGCGGATGCAGGTCGAATATCTCAGCGCCTTCAACGTCGTACTCGGCGTGGTTGCCCGCTTCTGGCCGGTCTGGATCGCTCTCGCCCTGGTGATGGGGGCGAGCTTCGGCTACAAGAAGAAGCTAGGGCTTTACGGCCAGCTTTTCGACAGCGGCGTCGGCATCGTCGGCGTCGGCATCTGCCTGTTCTGGCTGTTTACGGCGATCTTCGCGTCGACCATCTCGCCCTTCGATCCGCTCGCCCAAGTGCCGATCATGAAGGACGCGCTGCCGGGCGCAATCGAGCCGGCGTCGAAACTTGTATACTATTTCGGCGGCGACAAGCTCGCCCGGGACGTGTTCTCCCGCATGGTCTATGGCAGCCAGATCGTGCTGATCATCGCGCCGGCGGCGACCGGTTTTGCGCTGATGGTCGGCATTACGCTCGGCCTGCCGGCCGGCTATTATGGCGGCAAGATCGATACGGTGCTGTCCTTCCTCGCCAACCTTGTGCTGGCCTTCCCGGTGATCCTCCTGTTTTACCTGCTGGTGACGCCGGGTATCATGGACACGCCGATCCCCTACGCGATGGCAGGGCTGTTCTTCCTGTTTCCGATCATCTTCTTCAGTGTGCTGTTCTGGACGCGCTACAAGAACCGCCCCGACCGCCTCTATATCCTGCTTGGCCTGACGTTGGTACTTGGCGGCTGGATCTATGCAGGCCTTGTCTTCGATGCCGATCCGTTCAAGATCATCCACATCGATCCCAACCAGCTCAACATCTTCGTGGCGGTGGTGTTCGCCTCCAGCCCCGGCGTGTTCCGCATCGTGCGCGGCCTGGTCATGGATATCAAAACGCGCGACTATGTTGCGGCGGCACAAACGCGCGGTGAATCGCCCTGGTACATCATGCTGTGGGAGATATTGCCCAATGCGCGCGGGCCGCTTATCGTCGACGCCTGCCTGCGCATCGGCTACACCACGATCCTGCTCGGTACGCTCGGCTATTTCGGGCTGGGACTGGCGCCGGAAAGCCCGGACTGGGGCACGGCGATCAAGGATGCAAGCCGGCTGCTGCGCTCCTTCATCCACCCGGCGCTGCCGCCGACGATCGCATTGATGTCGTTCGTGCTCGGCCTCAACCTCCTGGCGGATTCGTTGCGTGAACAGTCTATGAAAGATTGATGCCGGGAAGATCGATGCCGGGTTCGGCCCGACATGCCTGAAGAACAAGGATTGGAGCGACCCATGAATGAGGCAGTTCGAAATCCCGCCAAGCCGACGAATGGCCCGATCATCGAGATCGAGAACCTGTCGATCTCCTTCTTCACCCGCAAGGGCGAGATCCCGGCGGTCATGGATTTTTCCTGCACGGTCATGCCCGGCGAGGCGATGGGTATTGTCGGCGAATCCGGCTGCGGCAAGTCGACCGTGTCGCTCGGCATCATGCGCGACCTCTCCAACATCGGAAAGATCGTCGGCGGAAAGATCAAATTCCAGGGCAAGGACATGGGAGAATTGTCCGACGAGGAACTGCGCGCCATCCGCGGCAACAAGATCGCGATGATCTACCAGGAACCGATGGCCAGCCTGAACCCGGCGATGAAGGTCGGCCAGCAGCTGATGGAAGTGCCACTGATCCACGACAAGGTGTCGAAGGACGAAGCTTACAAACGCGCCTTGGAAATGGTGCGCGCGGTGAAGCTGCCGGATCCCGAGCGCATGATGCGTTCCTACCCGCACCAGCTTTCCGGCGGTCAGCAGCAGCGCATCGTCATTGCCATGGCGCTGCTGTCGAAGCCGGCGCTGCTTCTGCTCGACGAGCCGACGACAGCGCTCGACGTGACGGTGGAGGCCGGCATCGTCGACCTGGTCAAGGGGCTGGGCGAGAAGTTCGGCACCTCGATGATCTTCGTGTCGCACAACCTCGGCCTGATCCTGGAGACCTGCGACCGCATCACGGTGATGTATTCGGGCGAAGCGGTGGAGACCGGCAAGATCAAGGACGTCTTCGACCGGATGCGCCATCCCTACACGCAAGGCCTGTTCCGCTCGATCCCGTTGCCGGGCGCCGACAAGAATTCGCGGCCGCTGATATCCATCCCAGGGCAGTTGCCGCTACCGCACGAGCGGCCGAAGGGCTGCAATTTCGGCCCGCGCTGCCACCATTTCGTCGAGGGCGTCTGCAACGCCGCCGAAATTCCGATGATGGCGGTCGAAGGCCATGACGGGCATTTCTCGCGCTGTGTGCGCTTCAACGAGATCGACTGGGAGGCGCTGCCACCCGGCGCCAAGAAGGTCAACGAGCGGGTGGTGCCCGGTGCGCCGGTGCTCCAGATCGAAGACCTCCGGAAGTACTACAAGGTCGGCGGCAGCGAAGTGTTCGGCTCGAGCGAGGGCCGTGTCGTCAAGGCCAACGAGACGATCTCGTTCATGGCGCGCGAATCCGAGACCGTCGCTATCGTCGGCGAATCCGGCTGCGGAAAATCGACCCTGGCCAAGGTGCTGCTTGGTCTCGAAACGGCAAGCTCCGGCCGCGTCAAGCTCGGCAACAAGGAGATCCAGTCGACCGGGATCGAGAAACGCAGCGTCGACACGGTGTCATCGATCCAGATGGTGTTCCAAAATCCGTTCGACACGCTCAATCCCAGCCATTCGGTCGGTTCGCAGATCATCCGTACGCTGGAAAAGTTCAATGTCGGCGACACGGTGGCCGACCGCCGCAAGCGGATGCTGGAATTGCTCGACCTGGTGAAGCTGCCGAGGGCATTCGAGACGCGTAAGCCGCGCCAGCTTTCAGGCGGCCAGAAACAGCGCATCGGCGTGGCGCGGGCCTTTGCCGGCGACGCCAAGGTGGTGGTGGCCGACGAGCCGGTCTCGGCACTGGATGTGTCGGTCCAGGCGGCGGTCACCGAGCTCTTGATGGACATCCAGCGCAAGAACAAGACGACGATGCTGTTCATCAGCCACGATCTGTCGGTGGTGCGCTACATCGCCGACCGCGTCGTCGTCATGTATCTCGGCTATATCGTTGAGCAAGGCACGACCGACCAGATATTCGCGCCGCCCTATCACCCCTATACCGAGGCATTGCTGTCGGCGATCCCGATCGCCGACACAAGCGTGGTCAAGAAGCACATCGTGCTGGAGGGCGACATCCCTTCGGCGATGAACCCGCCGTCCGGCTGTCCGTTCCAGACGCGCTGCGGCTACAAGAAACTGGTGCCGGACAACCTTTGCGAAACCATGGTGCCGCCAGTCAAAAATCTCGGCGACGGCCATATGAGCTTATGCTGGCTGTCCGACGACGTGCTGGCGAAAATGGAGCCGGTGATCAAATTCGACAAGGAGCACGCCGCAAATGAGGGCGTGCCGGATGATGCAAACCACGGTGTTGGCCCGGGCTTTGCCGGAGATCCGCCCAAGCGCCCGCATGGAAAGACTGGCAGCGTTGAAGCCGATGCCGAGGGCCAGGCAGTGGAGAATGCCGAAGCGGTCGCCAAAGCCCGCCGTCACGAGGTTCGCGACGAGGTTTCAGAGACCGGCACCTCAAGCTCTGCCGACAGCGCGGTGGCACCAATCATGCCGCCGACTGTCGGCGACGGCCGACAGGCCGAGGACGCCACGCGCAAGCCGCGCAAACCCAAGGGCGGCTGAGAGCCGTTAATAGGCTAGGGCGCGCATTGCCGTAGCTGCGCGGCGTAGTCCTGCGCCATCTGTTCGGTGGCATGCGCATAGCGCTGCACGTCGGCGTCGCCGCGACTGCCGCGCTTGTAGGCATTCCAGCCGAGATAGTAGGCGAGATACAGATTGTAGGTGTCGTTGCGGGCGACGCCGAGCGTGTCGGCGGTCCTGGAATGATACCAGCCGACGAAATCGACGGCATCGGCAAACCTGGTGCGGCGCGCCGCCCAGCTGCCGGTCTCGTTCTGGTATTGCGCCCAGGTGCCGTCGAGCGCCTGCGAGAAGCCGGTGGCGCTGGAGATATGTTTCCAGGGAATGAAGCCCAGCAGCTTGGTGCGCGGCGGCCTGGCGTTGCTCTTGAAGCCGGATTCCTTGCGCACCGTCGCCATCAGCACGGGAACCGGCACGCCGTATTTCTGCTCGGTGCGTTGTGCCGCCGCCTGCCAATTGTCGAACCAGCCGTCATTCTGGTCGAAAACGGCGCAGACATCGTTGATGTGGTCCGGCGGCGTCGCGCAGGCCGAAAGCGCCAGCGGCACGGCAATCGCTATAATTTTACTAAAACTCAACCTACGCATTGCAAGAGCATTAGGCCGAAAACATAAAAGGAATCTTGCTGTCTTCCTTAACGGCTCATCGGCGCTTTGCCTGACGCGGAACAAGTATAACCATTCCGACGTTTGTTGTCGCTTTTGCCGATGTGAAATTCCCGGAATGCCGCCTTGGCTAAAATCACGCCCGCAGGTGGCGGATTCTTGACAGCTCGATCCTCGTGCCGGCGCTTTGATGCGCGGCATGAGCGAACCAAGACGCAAGCGCGGCGCCGAGCGAACCAGCAACAGGGGACCGACCGCCATCCCGCAACTGCCGTTGCGCCGCGTCACCAATCCCTATCCGCCAATGGCGATGCTCTCGGCCGACCAGATCGAGGCGATCCACCAGGCGTCGATGCATATCTTGGAGAATTTCGGCATCGAGGTGATGAGCCCGCGGGCGCTGTCGCTGTTCGAGAAGGCCGGGGCCAAGGTCGATCATGCCACGATGAACGTCCGCATCGATCGCGGCATGATCGAGGAAGCGCTGAAGACGACGCAGTCCAGCTATACGCTGACGCCGCGCAATCCCGCCCATGCCGTCCACCTCGGCGGCAATACCATCAACTTCACGCTCGTCGCCGGGCCGCCGAATGTGCACGACATGGAGCGCGGCCGCCGTGCCGGCAATTTGCGCGATTATTCCGATCTCGTCCGGCTGGCGCAGCATTTCAACTGCATCCACATGCTAGGCAACCAGGTCTGCGCGCCGGTAGAATTGCCGGCGAATTCCCGTCATCTCGACACTTATTTCGCCAATCTGACACTGACCGACAAAAGCTTTCACGTCTCGGCCATCGGCCGCGGCAGGGCGCTCGACGGCATCGAAATGATGGCAATCGCGCGCGGACTGACGCTTGACGAGATGCGCCACGATCCCGGCGTCACCACGATCATTTCGGTCAATTCGCCGCGCCGCTTCGACGAGATGATGGCCGAGGGGCTGATGACGATGGCCGAGTTCGGCCAGTCGGTGGCGGTAACGCCATTCACGCTGATGGGAGCGATGAGCCCGGTGACGCTTGCCGGCGCGCTCGCCCAGCAGAATGCCGAGGCGCTGTTCGGCGTGGTGCTGACGCAGCTCGTCCGCCCCGGCGCGCCGGTGATGTATGGCGCCTTCACCTCCAATGTCGATATGAAATCGGGAGCGCCGGCGTTCGGCACGCCTGAAAACACCAAGGCGAATATCGCGTCCGGACAGTTGGCGCGGCGTTACAACCTGCCTTATCGCACAACGCCGGGCTCGGCTTCCAATGCCGCCGACGCGCAAGGCGCCTATGAGACGCTGATGGCGCTGTGGGGCGCGGTGCTCGGCCATGGCAACCTCGTCTACCATGCCGCCGGCTGGCAAGAGGGCGGACTGACAGCGTCGTTCGAAAAGTTCATCATCGACGTCGAGATGATCCAGCACATGATGGAGTTTTTGCGCCCGATCGAGGTCAACGAGGCCGAGCTTGCCGTCGAGGCTCTGGGTGCGGTTCCGACCGGCGGCCACTTCTTCGGCGAGCCGCACACGCTGGAGCGCTACGCCACGGCCTTCTACCAGCCGATGCTGTCCAACTGGCAGAATTTCGAGGCCTGGCAGGAGGCTGGCGGGCTCGATGCCACGGCGCGGGCGACGAGGCTTTGGAAGAAGGCGCTGGAGGACTATGTCGAGCCGGTGATGGAAGTCTCCAGGCGCGAGGCGCTTGAGGCGTACGTGGCCAAGCGCAAGGAAGCGATCGGGGCGGGCGAGCCTTAAGCGCCGCTCGTCTTGTTCGGCTTCATTCTCTTCTCCTCCAGAATCATGAAACCCATCCAACTCTTTGAAACGACGAGAATCCCATGAAATCGCATGCAAAGGTCGTGGTTATCGGCGGTGGCGTTGTCGGGTGCTCCGTGCTGTTCCATCTGGCCCGGCACGGCTGGACAGACATCGTGCTTCTGGAGCGCGATGAATTGACCTCCGGCTCGACCTGGCATGCCGCCGGCGGCATGCACACGATCAATGGCGATCCCAATGTCGCCAAGCTGCAGAAATACACAATCTCGCTCTACAAGGAGATCGAGGAACTGTCCGGCCAGGCGACCGGCGTGCATTTGACTGGCGGCGTCTTGCTGGCAGCGACGGAGGCGCGGCTCGACTGGCTGCGCGGCGTCGTCGCCAAGGGCCGCTATCTCGGCATCGAGCTCGAGGAGATATCGCCTGATGAGGCGGCCGAGCTGATGCCGTTGCTCGATCCCAAGCAGTTCGTCGGTGCCGTGCGCAACAAGGAGGACGGTCATCTCGACCCGTCCGGCGTTACCCACGCCTACGCCAAGGCGGCGAGGAAGCTTGGTGCCGAGGTCGAGCGTTTCACCAAGGTCGAGGACATTGTGCGGCGCGCCGACGGGTTGTGGCGCGTCATCACCAACAAGGGCGAGGTTGTGGCCGAACATGTCGTCAATGCCGGCGGCCTGTGGGCGCGTGAGGTCGGCCGCATGGTCGGGCTGGAGCTGCCGGTGCTGGCGATGGAGCACATGTACCTGATCACCGAGGACATGCCGGAGGTCGCCGCCTGGAACCAGAAGACCGGCACGGAGATCATTCATGCGGTCGACTTCGACGGCGAGCTCTATCTGCGCCAGGAACGCGGCGGCATGCTGATGGGCACTTATGAAAAGGCCAACAAGCCATGGTCCGAATTCCAGACGCCATGGAATTTCGGCCACGAACTGCTGGAGCCCGATATCGACCGCATCGCACCGTCGCTGGAGGTTGGCTTCCGGCATTTCCCGGCGTTCCAGAACACCGGCATCAAGCAGATCATCAACGGACCCTTCACCTTCGCGCCGGACGGCAATCCGCTGGTCGGGCCGGTGCGCAGCCTGCCGGGGTTCTGGGTGGCCTGTGGTGTCATGGCGGGGTTCTCGCAGGGCGGCGGCGTCGGCCTGGCGCTGTCGAACTGGATGATCGAGGGCGATCCCGGCGCCGACATCTGGGCGATGGATGTGTCACGCTACGGTGACTGGGCCACGATGGCCTATACCAACGCCAAGGTGCGCGAGAATTATTCGCGGCGGTTTTCGATCCGCTTCCCGAACGAGGAACTGCCGGCTGGGCGACCGCTCAAGACGACGCCGGTCTATGGTCTGTTGTCGGCCGAGGGCGCGCAATGGGGCGTCGCCTATGGGCTGGAAGTGCCGCTGTGGTATGCGCCCGAAGGGGTCAAGGACGAATTCTCCTGGCGCCGCTCGAGCGACTTCGAGCATGTCGCGAAAGAAGTGGAGACGGTTCGGCAACGCGTTGGTCTGTCGGAAATCTCGTCATTCGCCAAATACAGAGTGACCGGTGAGGGCGCAGCAACCTGGCTCGACAGTATGCTCGCGTGCAAATTGCCAAGGCCCGGCCGCATGACGCTGGCGCCGATGCTGAAGGAAGACGGCAGGTTGATCGGCGATTTCACGCTGGCCAATCTCGGCGGTCCAAATTCTGCAAGCAAGGATTGGTTCCTGGCCGGCAGCGGTGTCGCCGAGCAGTACCACATGCGCTGGTTCGAAGCGCATCTGCCGAAGGACGGCTCTGTTAACATCGAGGCGCTGGGAGCAAAACTCACCGGCCTGTCGATCGCCGGGCCGAGCGCGCGGAACCTTCTTGAAAAGGTCACACGATCTGACGTGTCGAATACGGCCTTTCCGTTCATGGCCATCAGCAGGATGGATATCGGCATGGCACCGTGCCTGGTCGGGCGCGTCAGCTACACCGGCGACCTCGGCTACGAAATCTGGGTGGCGCCGGAATATCAGCGTGCCGCCTATCAGGCGCTGATGGCGGCGGGCGAGGAATTCGGCATCGGCCTGTTCGGCTCGCGCGCGCTCAATGCGCTGCGGCTCGAGAAGAATTACGGCTCATGGGCGCGCGAATACCGGCCGATCTATGGGCCGCTGGAGGCCGGCCTCGACCGCTTCGTCGCCTATGGCAAAGAGGCCGATTTCATCGGCAAGCAGGCAGCGCTGGCGGAGCGCAAGCAAGGCGGCAGACTGCGGTTGCGGGCCTTTGTCGTCGATGCTGCCGATGCCGACGTCATCGGCGACGAGCCAATCTGGTATGGCGGTGCCGTGCGCGGCTGGGTCACGTCGGGTGGCTACGCGCATCATTCAAAAAAGTCCGTCGCCATCGGTTACGTGCCGAAAGAGATCGCCGATGAGGCCAACGGTTTCGAGATCGAGCTATTGGGCAAGCGTTACGCCGCACGTATGCAGCAGACACCGCTGTTTGACGCCAATTTCGAGCGGATGCGCGGTTGAGGAACCGAGTGGCATGGCGAAGTCGCCGTGCCGGTGGCACGATGAAAGGGGGAGGACGATTTCGCGATAGTGAAAATTCTTTCGCGCGGTGACCTTTGGTTTTATTGTCGAGCTGCGGCGGAAGGCTGGGCAATTGCTTCGGAGGTCCACCATGCCCGATGTGTATGCGCAGATCACAACCGCTGATCCGGCTGTTGTCGCGGTTCTTATCAACGCGATGGAGTTGCGGGCCGCAGACCCGCGCCAGAAGGCAATCCGCCACTCGTTTTTCTCCTCGATCGATTTTCCGGAAAGGGCACGCGTCCTCGAAGGCGGCTGCGGCTCGGGACCGATCAGTCGCGAGCTTGCGCGCTGGCCGGGGGTGAACGAGGTTGTTGGGCTCGATCCGTCGCCGATATTTCTGGCGAAGGCGCGCGAGCTTGCCGCGGATATCCCCAACCTGAACTTCGTCGAAGGGGATGCCAGGTCGCTGCCGCACGAGGACAACTCGTTCGATGTGGTCATCTTCCATACCTGCCTGACCCATGTGCCCGGTCCCGAAAAGGCCCTGACGGAATCGTTGCGCGTGCTTCGCCCAGGCGGCTGCCTGGCGATCTTCGACGGCGATTACGCGACGACGACGGTCGCCATCGGCGATCATGATCCGCTGCAGGATTGCGTGGATGCCGCAATGGCGGCGCTGGTGAATGACCGCTGGCTGACGCGCCGGCTGCCGCTGCTGGCGAAATCGGCGGGCTTTGTCGTCGAAAAATTCGACAGCTACGGCTACGCCCAAATTGCCGCGCCCGACTACATGCTGACTCTGGTCGATCGCGGCGCCGATGTTCTGGCCGGCTGGAAGCGACTCGACAAGGCGCTTGGCGACGGGCTGAAGCACGAGGCGCGCCGGCGTGTCGAAGCCGGAGAGTTCTTCGGGTTCATCGCCTTCGCGGGCCTGATTGCGCGCAAGTCGGGCTGAGCGCGCGCTGATCCGCCCGGCTACGA
The DNA here is from genome assembly GCF_040320845.1 of Mesorhizobium sp. M0601. Taxonomy (NCBI): domain Bacteria; kingdom Pseudomonadati; phylum Pseudomonadota; class Alphaproteobacteria; order Hyphomicrobiales; family Phyllobacteriaceae; genus Mesorhizobium; species Mesorhizobium sp. M0601. The sequence goes on along the minus strand of NZ_JAMYQK010000023.1, from coordinate 10,969 downwards.
TGTTTTGCGGTTGTCCAGTGCCAGGGCGCCGGGGCCGGCGAATACCAGATAGAAGAAGATGAAGCAGAAGGAGATCGCGGCATCGCCGCCATTGTTGACCGGGAAGAAGCTCTGCGGCATGTGCGCCATGAAATAGGCGATCGCCATCTCGCCGCTGAGAAGGAATGCCACCGGCCTGGTGAAAAGCCCCAATACCAGCAGGATGCCGCCTCCGAATTCCAGGATGGCCGCGGTCAGCGATAGCCCGCTCATGGTGCCGGCATGGTCGCCGACGGGGAAATTGAACAGTTTCTGGGTGCCGTGCTCAATGAACTGCAGCGCCGTCATGATGCGCAAGGCGGCAAGGGCGAACGGTTGATATCCGGCGAGGCCTTCGAAAAGCTTCATCTACGACTCCATTTTTCACCTAGCCCGGCCATAGGTCATCGCCAAAGGCCGGACCATTCACATAGTCCGGCCTGCATTCAACTGTCGGTGAGTGAGTCGTGAGGCGTGCTGCAGCCTTGGGGCCGCACGATGGCGGCCCCGCAATTGGCGCGGCCTGTTACCGCGTCGGTGCCATTAGCGCGAAATGGGCGCGTTGCGGATCCGTGCACTGTACGATCCAGCTGCCGCCGGGGACCTCCATCGGACCCATCAGGATCTTGCCGCCATTGTCGGTGACGCGCTTGGCTGCCGCGTCGATGCCGGGCACGTTGAAATAGAACTGCCAGACCGGCGTCGGGATCTGCTCGGGCTTGTTCATCATGCCGCCAACGGGCTCGCCGCCGAAGGCGAAAAGCTGGTAGACGCCCATCGGACCCATATCCATGGCGTCGCCCTTCTCCCAGCCGAACTGGCTGGAATAGAAATCGAACGCCGCCTTCCAGTCTGACGTGTAGAGCTCATGCCAGCCGATGTTGCCGGGGGTCGCCAACGGTAGCGGCGGCTGGTCGGGGCCGCTGGGCTGCAGGAAGTTGAACATCGCGCCTTGCGGGTCTGCAACGACGGCGAAGCGGCCGACGCCAGGAATGTCGTCGGGCTCGCGGTGAACCGCGCCACCAGCCTTCTTGAGGGAGGCCGTTGCGGCATCGATGTCCCTGGTGAGGATATAACCGACCCAGGCCGGCGGCATGCCCATCTTGCGCGCGTCATCGGGCAGCGTCATCATCCCGCCGACGCCGCGCTCGCCGACATTCATGACGATATAGCGCGGCATGCCCTGGGCCCCTTCGAAAGGCTGCCCCCTCCAGCCCACCACTGAGGTGTAAAACGCCTCGGCGGCGTCGAGATCGGTGGTCATCAGCTCGTACCAGAAGAAGGGCATGGGGGACTGTGGCATTGTCGTGCTCCTTGCGGTTTGTACATCGATCATGCGCGATCCATTCTAGGACGATCTTCACGACGAAAATCCGACAGCCAACCAAAAAAGATGACGGCAAATTGGAAATGTTACCGGGTTGCGCGCCCTGCGGTTTTCGACTTTGCTCGCAGTCAACGAGGGGTTGTTGATCCATGCGCCGGATGTCGCTCACTTCCGAACTTGTCGCGCTGTGCCATCGGGAGGAGGCCGATCCCGGCGCCGATGGCAGCTGGACGCAGCTGACGGACGAAGACTTCAGGGCCCTTTGCCTTCGGTGATCAAAACCAACGCTAAGCTTACCAGGCTGACCACTCAGTCCAGCAACGGCAGTGCCGCTATGGCCAAGCTTCCCTGTCGGCGGCTTTTGTACCATGAGTATACTTGTCATGTTTAGTCGTGGCTTTTCAGCAGTTGCACAGAAAATTGACCAATTGATAAAAAAATAAAACGTGCTAGCCTTCTCCAAAACAAGAACATGGGGAACTGACGATGCCAGAAGGCCAGTTCAAGCAAGGCATTGCCGGCGGGCGGCTTTCGCCGGGACAATATGCCGATAATTTTGCCGACCTGCACCCGCCGCTCGATCATCACGAGGCGCTGGTCGAGTCCGACCGCTGCTATTTCTGCTATGATGCGCCGTGCATGAATGCGTGTCCGACCTCGATCGACATCCCGCTGTTCATCCGCCAGATTTCGACGGGCAATCCGATCGGTTCGGCCAAGACGATTTTCGATCAGAACATTTTGGGCGGCATGTGCGCCCGCGTCTGCCCGACCGAGACGCTATGCGAAGAAGTCTGCGTGCGGGAGGTGGCCGAAGGCAAGCCAGTGCAGATTGGTCGCCTTCAGCGCTACGCCACCGATGTCGCCATGGCCGAAAACAAGCAGTTCTACAACCGCTCCGAACCGACCGGCAAAACGGTCGCCGTGGTCGGCGCCGGACCGGCCGGGCTTGCGGCCGCGCATCGGCTTGCCCGCCACGGCCACGACGTGACCATCCTGGAAGCCCGCCCGAAGCCCGGCGGGCTCAATGAGTACGGTATCGCCGCCTATAAGAGCGTCGACAATTTTGCCCAGGCCGAAGTCGACTATGTCACGTCGATCGGCGGCATCGACATCCAGAACGGCAAGGCGCTCGGCCGTGATTACCAGCTGTCGGACCTGACCAGGAATTACGATGCGGTGTTCCTCGGCATGGGGCTTGCCGGCGTCAATGCCTTGCGAGCGGATGGCGAGGAGGCGCAAGGCGTCACCAATGCCGTCGAGTTCATTGCCGAGCTTCGTCAGGCCAGTGATCTGGCCAGCCTGCCGGTCGGCCGGCGTGTTGTCGTCATCGGCGGCGGCATGACGGCGATCGACGCGGCGGTGCAATCGAAGCTGCTCGGAGCCGAAGAGGTGACGATCTGCTATCGGCGCGGCCCGGAGCACATGAATGCCTCCGAATTCGAGCAGGATCTGGCTGCCGCCAACGGCGTCATCATCCGGCACTGGTTGCAGCCGAAGCGGGTCATTGCCGATGCCGGCAAGGTGTCGGCGATCGAGCTCGAATACACCGCGATGGACGGCGACAGGCTCGTCGGCACCGGCGAGCGGCTGACGCTCGTCGCCGATCAGGTGTTCAAGGCGATCGGCCAGAGCTTTGTCCCAGCTGCGCTCAACGGCAGCGGTGCGGAGGTCGCGCTGGAAGCCGGCCGCATCAAGGTCGACGCGGAAGGGCGCACCTCGCTGGCCAATGTCTGGGCTGGCGGCGACTGCATTTTCGGCGGCGACGACCTGACTGTTTCAGCCGTCGCGCAAGGCCGCGATGCGGCGGAGAGCATTCATCGGGCACTGACCTCGAACGGGAGGGCATGAGCATGGCAGACATCCGCAACAATTTCGTCGGCATCAAGTCGCCGAACCCGTTCTGGCTGGCTTCGGCGCCGCCGACCGACAAGGCCTATAATGTCATTCGCGCCTTCAAGGCGGGCTGGGGCGGCGTGGTATGGAAGACGCTCGGCGAAGAGGGCCCGCCGGTGGTCAACGTCAACGGTCCGCGCTACGGCGCGATCTGGGGCGCCGACCGTCGTCTGCTCGGCCTCAACAACATCGAGCTGATCACCGACCGCGACCTGCAGGTCAATCTGCGCGAGATCAAGCAGGTCAAGATGGACTGGCCCGACCGGGCGATCGTCGTCTCGCTGATGGTGCCTTGCGAGGAGCATGCCTGGAAGGCGATCCTGCCGGTAGTCGAGGAGACCGGCGCTGACGGCATCGAACTCAATTTCGGCTGCCCGCATGGCATGTCGGAACGCGGCATGGGTGCGGCGGTCGGCCAGGTGCCGGAATACATCGAAATGGTGGTGCGCTGGTGCAAGGCCAACACCCGCATGCCTGTCATCACCAAGCTGACGCCCAACATCACCGACATACGCAAGCCGGCACGAGCTGCCCTTGCCGGCGGCACCGACGCGGTGTCGCTGATCAACACCATCAATTCGATCACCGGCGTCAATCTCGACAATTTCGCACCGGAGCCGACGATTGACGGCAAGGGTTCGCATGGCGGCTATTGCGGCCCGGCGGTGAAGCCGATCGCCATGAACATGGTGGCCGAGATCGCGCGCGACCCGGAAACGAAGGGCCTGCCGATCTCCGGTATCGGCGGCATCACCACCTGGCGCGACGCCGCCGAGTTCATGGCGCTTGGCGCCGGCAATGTGCAGGTGTGCACGGCGGCGATGACCTATGGCTTCAAGATCGTGCAGGAGATGATCGCCGGCCTGGAAAACTGGATGGACGAGAAGGGCCATGCCTCGCTCGACGACATCATTGGCCGCGCCACTCCCAACGTCACCGACTGGCAGTATCTCAACCTCAACTACGTCGCAAAGGCGCATATCGACCAGGAGGCCTGCATCAAATGCGGCCGCTGCCACATCGCCTGCGAGGACACTTCGCACCAGGCCATCACCAGCATGGTCGACGGCGTCAGGCATTTCGAGGTGATCGAGGCCGAATGCGTCGGCTGCAATCTCTGCGTCAATGTCTGCCCGGTCGAGAACTGCATCACCATGGAGCCACTGGCGGTTGGCGCGATCGATGAGCGCACTGGTAGGCCAGTGTCGCCGATCTATGCCAACTGGACGACGCATCCCAACAATCCGATGGCCAAGGTGGCGGCGGAATAGCATTGCGAAAAAAGCGGCGTCCATGGGCGCCGCTTTTTGACTTTCCTATTGCGGATAAAAGATATCCAAGATAATCTATATCCATGAACAGGAGAGCGAAATGAAGCTGGGCGAAGGCGTCGAAGCAGCCATCCACTGCGCCGCGATGCTCGCCGGCGTTGATGGCGCCGCGACCTTGCCAGGTGCTGCCATGGCCGAAGCGTTCGGGCTGTCGCCGAGCTATCTGCTTAAGCATCTCAACGCGCTGACTGCGTCCGGCATTCTGGAATCAGTGCCGGGGCCGTCCGGCGGCTACCGGCTGGCGCGGCCGGCGGAACGCATAACGCTGCTCGACATCGTGCTGGCCGTCGAGGGGCGTGAACCGGCGTTCCGCTGCGCCGAAATCCGCCAGCGCGGCCCAGCGAAGCTCGATGCCTCGGTCTATGTCAAACCCTGCGGCATCAACGTAGCCATGCTGAAGGCCGAGCGCGCCTATCGCGCCGCGCTCGCCGACGCCTGGCTGTCCGACATCGTTGCAGAATACACGGCCGATGCCGATCCCCGTTCGGTCGCCGCGAACTGCGCCTTCGTCGAGCGCCATCGGCGGCCGCAGAAATCAAGTTCAACCAAGCAAGCATGAAAGGCTACAGACGATGAAACAGAGGCTGCAATTTTTCGGCGCGGCGCCGGAGATCATGAAGGCGGTGTCAGCGCTCAACAAGGCAGTCGACGAATGCGGGCTCGAAAAAAGCCTGTTGCATCTGATCAAGCTCAGGGCGTCGCAGATCAACGGCTGCTCGTATTGCGTCGAGATGCATAGCCGCGAAGCGCGCCGCGACGGCGAAAGCGAGCAGCGGCTCTATCTCGTCTCCGCCTGGAAGGAATCGCCGCTGTTTTCAGAGCGCGAACGCGCGGCCTTGGCCTGGACCGACGCGCTGACCAGGATTGCCGACAACGGTGTGTCGGACGAACTCTATGCAAGGACGCTCGAATATTTCTCGGAAGAGGAGCTGGTCAAGCTCTCGGTTGCGCTCGGCATGATCAACACCTGGAACCGGCTTTGCGTTCCGTTTCATGCAATCCATCCGATGCCAGCAGTCTTGGCCGCCTGAGCATGGACCAGGCGCGCGGCCTTCCGCCGCGCGCCTCTTTTCTGCCCAAGGACCCGACAGCATGTTTTCAAACTTTGATAGTGAGGTCCTATTCGCCGCCCGCCTGCTGCTTGGCGGCGCCTTTGTCTTTGCCGGCCTGCGCAACATTGAGAACGCGGCGTTGGTGAGCCAATTGATGACGACGCGCGGCGTGCCGCAGGCACGGCTGGTTCTTTGGCTGGGGATCGTCCTGCAGATCATTGCCGGAGCACTGGTGATCGCGGGCATCTGGACCGCTCCGGCGGCGGCATGCCTGATCCTGTTCCTGATCGTCGCCACGCCGATGTTCCATAACTTCTAGGACCATCAGGGCCCGGAGCGCGCGTCCCGCATCAATGGCTTTGCCGGCAACGTCGCGCTGGCCGGAGGATTTCTGGCGCTGATCGCGCAGTCGCTTTGACAGCTACTGACGCCTCTTGGAGGCGGCCGCTCACGCCGCATACCGCAAGCCGCCGTCACAGGTCAGGACCTGGCCGGTGACGAAGCTGTTCGAAACCAGGAACGCAATTGCCTCGGCGACGTCCTCGGCGCGGCCGATACGGCCGACCGGCGTCTTGCCGGCATAGTCGGCAAACACCGCATGGCGCTGTTCATCGGGTAAAAAGTCCCACCAGGGCGTGTCGATGACGCCTGGCGCCACGACATTGACGCGCAACGGCTTGAGCTCCATCGCCAGGATCGGCACCACGGTCAGCAGCATGCCGTTGACGGCGGCGATGCCGGCGACGCCCGGCGCCGACAATTGTGCCGACACCGCCGAGATGAAAGTCACCGAGCCGCTCTTGTTCAGCGTCGGCAAAGCGGCCTGCAGGCAGGAGAGCTGTGGCCGGACCTTCTCGTCGACGCCGCCGCCGATGTCGGTCAGGTCAAGTGTTTCGAACGGACCGAGCCCCTTGCCGCCGCTGGCGGCCAGCACCAGGTGATCGAAAGGGCCGAGATCGTTGAAGAACCGGCGAACCTCGTCCGGCTTCGCGGCATCGAAAGCAGCTTTTTCGACCGCGCCGCCAAGGCTTTGCCATGCATTGTCGAGCCTTTCCCGGTTGCGCCCGGTGATCGTCACCTTCATGCCCGGGCCAAGCAGCTTTTTCGCGGTGGCGAGGCCGATGCCGGAGGAGCCGCCGACGATCACGGCGTGCTGCGTTTTCTCGGTCATGAATTTTCTTTCTTCGATGTTGCGGAAACGGGTGCGAGCGCGACAACGCCGAGACTCAATTCGCGCAACTGCTGCCTCGCCTTCACGTCATAGGCTTGCGCGTCGGCACGGGATTCCCTTTGGCCGTCGAAATAGAGGCCGCTTCGCCCTTCCAGCGTGGGCGATGTGGCGAGGTTGATGATGGCTTCGGCGCCGGTTTCGACCGAGCTCCAGGGTGTGACGCCCGCCTGCCGCACCATCGTGGTGTTCATGTAGCTTGCCGGATGCAGGCTGTTGACGGTCACATTGGTGCCGTGCAGCTGCTCCGCCAGGTCGATGGTGAACATGATCTGCGCCAGCTTGCTCTGGCAGTAGGCACGGACGCTGTCGTAGGAGCGGGTCAGCATGACGTCGTCGAAGTCGATCGCCTGCTGGCCGGCCGAGGCGACGTTCACGATGCGCGCCGGCGCGCTGGCCTTGAGCAGCGGCAGCAGCTCCATGGTGAGCAGGAAGCCGGCGAGATAATTGACGGCAAAGCGCAACTCGTAGCCGTCGGCGCTAACCTGTCGTTTGGAGTTGGGGCCGGCTGTGCCGACGCCGGCATTGTTGATAAGGATATCGAGCCGCTTGGTCCTTGCGCGCACCGCTTCGGCGAGGCGGCGGACTTCCGCCAGGGAGGAGAGGTCGGCGACCAGCAGCTCGGCCTTGCCGCCGGCGGCTTCGATTTCGGCCACGGTCGCCTTGCCCCTAGTCGCGTCGCGGCCATGCACCAGGATACGAGCGCCGCCGGCGCCGAGGCTTTGCGCGACGACGCGGCCGACGCCGTCGGTCGATCCTGTAATCAGGATTGTCTTGTCTTTCAGTTCCATGTTCAGAGCCTCCGTGTCATCGCTCTGAACGGAAAGATGGGGCACCGGCCACTTGCCAAACAGTTCAAACTTTATCCTGGTATCGATACTGCTATAATAGCACCGATGGATTCACCGACACACTCCGCCGAAGACAGCCGCCGCCGCGAGCTTGGCGCCTTTCTGCGCTCGCGACGGGAAAGGCTGACGCCTTCGGCCACGGGCATCTCGACCGGCCTGCGCCGGCGCACACCCGGGCTGCGGCGCGAGGAGGTGGCGATGATCGCCGGCGTCGGCACGACCTGGTACACCTGGCTGGAGCAAGGGCGCGACGTGCGGCCGTCCGTCGAGGTGCTGACGGCGCTCAGTCAGGCGTTGCGCCTGGACACGGCCGAGCAACGGCATCTGTTCATTCTTGCCGGCCGCCCGCAGCCGGAGCGTCGCGTCGACGCGCCGGAAAAGGTCGATAGCCCGTTGCTGCACATGCTGCAGAGCCTGGTCCTGCAGCCGGCCTATGTCCTTGGGCGGCGTTGGGACGTGCTGGCCTGGAACTCTGCCGCGGCAGCCGTGTTTGGCGACTATGGCCTGCTGGAGGGCGATGCCCGCAACATCGTCCATATGGTTTTCACCAGCCCGCAGCATCGGCGCCTGCTCGTTGATTGGGAGGAACTGGCACGTGCCGTGCTGGCGTCATTCCGGGCAGAAAGCGCCAGATATGTCGGCGATCCGGATTTCGAGCGGCTGATCGCGCTGATGACGCGCTCGAGCCCGGAGTTTCGCGCCTGGTGGCCGCTACGCGACGTGGCCCGTAACCTATCGGGTGTAAAGCATGTCAGCCATCCGATAGCGGGTGCCATGGCGTTCGAGCATATGAGCCTGTCGATCGACGACGACATGAAACTGATCGTCTACACGCCGCTCGCCGAGCAGAACTCGATCGCCAAGCTGCAGAAGCTGCTCGATGCGCGGCCGGCCGAGCGGCGCAGCGCGTGAACCCAGCTTCGTCATCCTGGGGTCTGCGCTGCGTCGCTCCGCTCCTTGCTGCGCCCCAGGATGACGAAGCAATGGGGGAGGTTTGCGACAGCCGAGCTGCCTCAGCCCTTCGGCTTCAGCCCGTCGATGAACAGCTGCTCGAGAAACCTTGCGGCGTCCTCGAAGCGGCCGTCGCCGCCGCGGTCGGGGCCGAGCACGGCGCGCACCTGGACGTCGAAATCGGCATAATGCTGCGTTGTCGCCCAGATCGAAAAGATCAGGTGCCAGGGGTCGGTGCGGGCAATCTTGCCGGCGCGCATCCAGCCCTTGATGACATTGGCTTTCTCGTCGACCAGCGTCTTCAACTCGCCTTCCAGCATCGGCATGATGCGCGGCGCGCCCTGCAGGATCTCGTTGGCGAACAGGCGGCTCTCGCGCGGGAAGTCGCGCGCCATTTCGAGCTTGCGCCTGATGTAGCTGCGCAATTCGGTCAAGGGATCGCCAATGTCGTCGAGCTCGCGCAGCGGCGCCAGCCAGGTGTCGAGAAGCCGCTGCATCAGCGTCTCGTGGATGTCCTCCTTGCGGCGGAAATAATAGAGCAGGTTCGGCTTCGACATGCCGGCGGCTTCGGCGATCTGGTCGATGGTCGAGCCGCGAAAACCGTTGGTGGAGAAGACTTCTAGCGCCGCCTCCAGGATGAGCTCGCGCTTTTCCAGCTGAATGCGGGTGCGGCGAGGAGGGGAGCTTTCGACCGCCCCCGTCACCCCGCAAAACCTTCGCCGTGAGGAGTGTCTGGACCAATTCTCTGGACCAGTTTTTCCTCGCCCTGTGGAGCGCACTTCGAAAGCCGCATTTCCGCTAGTAATCCCTTGACCGCTGATAAGGCGGTGCTAACGTTTGTCCAACCGGTCAAAAATTTGCGTAGCACGAAAACGTCGCGAAGACCAAGCGTTGGAAAGACCAAGCGTTAGCCGCACCGAAACAGGTTACAAGGGGAAGTCTTGGTCATGTCCAACCGGCTGAAAGTCACGCCGAACGATCTCAGCGCATTCTGGATGCCGTTCACGGCAAACCGGCAGTTCAAGCAGGCGCCGCGCATGATGGTGTCGGCCAAGGACATGCATTACACGACCAGCGACGGGCGCAAGGTTCTCGACGGCACCGCCGGCCTGTGGTGCGTCAATGCCGGCCACTGCCGCCCGAAGATCACCGAGGCGATCCAGAGCCAGGCGGCCGAGCTCGACTATGCGCCGGCGTTCCAGATGGGCCATCCGATCGTGTTCGAGCTGGCGAACCGGCTGGTCGACATCGCGCCGAAGGGCATGGACCATGTGTTCTTCACGAATTCCGGCTCGGAATCGGTCGAGACCGCGCTGAAGATGGCGATCGCCTATCACCGCGCCAAAGGCGAGGGCTCGCGCACCCGTCTGATCGGCCGCGAACGCGGCTATCACGGCGTCAATTTCGGCGGCATCTCCGTCGGCGGCATTGTCACCAACCGCAAGATGTTCGGCACGCTGCTCGGCGGCGTCGATCACATGCCCCACACGCATCTGCCGGAAAAGAACTCTTTCACCAAGGGCGTGCCGGAGCATGGCGCGGAACTGGCGAACGAGCTGGAGCGCATCGTCGCCTTGCACGACGCCTCGACCATCGCCGCCGTCATCGTCGAGCCGGTTGCCGGTTCCACCGGCGTCATCCTGCCGCCGAAGGGCTATTTGCAGAAGCTTCGCGAGATCTGCACCAAGCACGGCATCTTGCTGATCTTCGACGAAGTCATCACCGGTTTCGGCCGTCTCGGTACGCCGTTTGCCGCCGACTATTTCGGCGTCACGCCGGATATCATGACCACGGCGAAGGGCGTCTCCAACGGCGTCATCCCGATGGGCGCGGTGTTCGTGAAGAAGGAAATCCACGACGCCTTCATGACCGGCCCCGAGCACATGATCGAGTTCTTCCACGGCTACACCTATTCGGGCAATCCGATCGCCTGCGCGGCAGCGCTGGGCACGCTCGACACCTACAAGGAAGAAGGGCTGCTGACGCGCGGCGAGGAACTGGCGCCGTACTGGGAGGACGCGCTGCACTCGCTGAAGGGCGAGCCGAACGTCATCGATATCAGAAACATCGGCCTGATCGGCGCGATCGAGCTGGCGCCGATCGCCGGCCAGCCAACGAAGCGGGCCTTCTCGGCTTTCGTCAAGGCGTTCGAGCGCGGTGCATTGATCCGCACCACCGGCGACATCATCGCGCTGTCGCCACCGCTGATCATCACCAAGGGCCAGATCAACGAATTGATCGACCACGTGCGCGAAGTGCTGAGGGCGGTGGATTGAGGAACGCGCTGCAGCTTTCCCTCCCCCTTGAGGGGAGGG
>NZ_JAMYQK010000022.1:0-92820 GCF_040320845.1 Mesorhizobium sp. M0601 | reverse complement strand
CGTATACTACCGACGACCTTGTCGTCGCCGAGCGGCTGCTTGCGGCGGGCTGCAAGGTCTTGATGCCCTGGTGCGCACCGATCGGTTCCGCCCTCGGGCCGGTCAACATCACGGCGCTGCGCTCGATGCGCGGACATTTCCCTGATGTCCCGCTGATCGTGGATGCTGGTCTCGGACGGCCATCGCACGCGGCAACAGTCATGGAGTTCGGCTTTGATGCCGTGCTCCTGAACACAGCGGTCGCCAAGGCGGCCGATCCGGTCGGCATGGCGCGTGCGTTCGGCAAGGCGGTCGACGCCGGTCGAGAAGCTTTCAGCTCGGGGATGCTCGAACCCCGCGACGTCGCGGTGCCATCGACACCAACATTCGGCAGGGCGGTTTTCTCATGAAGCTCGATCCCTTCTACCTGATCGTCGACAGCGCCGCCTGGATCGAACGGCTGGTGCCACTTGGCGTCAAGCTGGTTCAGTTGCGCATCAAGGATAGGGACGAGGCCACGCTGCGGACGGAAATCCGCCGCGCGAACGGCGTCTGCGCGGTCCATGGTTGCCAACTGATCGTCAACGACTATTGGCGGCTCGCCATTGAGGAAGGCTGCGACTTCGTCCATCTCGGCCAAGAGGATTTGGCTGCGGCTGACCTGCTGGCGATTAAGTACGCCGGATTGAAGCTCGGGCTCAGCACGCACGATCATCTCGAACTGGAAACGGCCATCGCTGCCGAGCCCGACTATATCGCGCTCGGCCCCATCTATCCCACCATCCTGAAGCAGATGAAATGGGCGCCGCAAGGGCTCGAGCGGATCAGCGAGTGGAAGCATCGGGTGGCGCCGATCCCATTGGTCTCCATCGGCGGCCTCAACCCCGACCGGCTCGACGGTGTCTTCGAGGCTGGTGCGGACAGCGCGGCGGTGGTCACCGACATCACGTTGAATGCCGATCCCGAAGCGCGCACGCGAGAATGGATCGAAAAGACAAAGCCATGGCGCTGAGGCGAGAACCGCGTGTGCTCGTGGTTGGCGGATCAGACTCCAGCGGTGGGGCTGGAATTGCACGTGATATCGAGACGATCTCTTCCATTGGTATGCGCACCTGCCTGGCTGTCACAGCGCTGACGGTGCAGACGCACGAAGCCGTAATGGAAATCCATCCTTCGAAGCCCGATCTTGTGGCCGATCAGATGTGCGCCGCGCTGCAGGCCAACAAGGTGGCGGCAATTAAGATCGGCATGCTCGCAACGGCCGAGATCGTCGTTGCCATTGCCGGCGTGCTGCGCGAAAATCCGCAGGTGCCGGCAGTGCTCGATCCGGTGCTGGCCTCGAGCTCCGGCCGGGGGCTTCTGGAAGCAGGTGCCATCGCTGCCATGAGGCGCGACCTGATGCCGCTTTGCTGCCTTGTGACCCCCAATCTCCTCGAGCTGGCGCTCCTTGTTGGTGCGGAACCGCCAGCCGACGAGAGCGACGCGGTGAGACTGGGACGGAAATTGCTGGCAGCCGGCGTGCCGGGCCTGCTGATCAAAGGGGGCCACGCATCAGGACCTCGATCAACCGATATTCTGTTGCGTTCCGATCAAGAACCAATTCGCTTCGACGCACCTCGTCTTGTCGCATCAATGCGCGGGACGGGTTGCATGCTGGCTAGCGCGATTGCGGCGCATCTGGCGAAGGCGAAGCCGCTCGAAGACAGTGTGCGCGAAGGCAAGCGGCTTGTCTTGGCCATGTTTAAGAAGAATGCAGCAGACCGACGAAACTTGTAAAATTTTCCAACTCTCGAAAGACACGCCTGCCTCTCGCGGGTCCGGGCTGGTAATTTCGCCTCGTAATTCACCTCACTCGAGAGGAGTAGTTTGACGGCCTCGCCAGGCGGCGACCGCGAGATCAACGATGGCGAGGCGGCCGTCGTGCGCCGTATCTAGTGCGTTGTGTGGCATCCTTTCCCCCCATCCGACTGCGATCCTGGAATTCACCTTGGTCGCGAGCTCCTGCTAAACGATGCCCCTCGACGGGAGCGGTCGATCCCGCGTCTCGGCTGCGGCGGCGCTAGGCTGACGCTCCTTATGCCGTCCTGTTGAACCGGACTCGGGATCACGAACTGCTCCATGCGGCACTCGTTGACAAGCCTGCCGTGATATGAACAGGATTATACAGGATCACTGAACAGGTACCCATATGAAGCGGCGCTCGGTTCAACTGTCTCCCGGCACGGGCAAGCCCGAACAGATCGCCACCGTTCTCGAACATGAAATCCGCTCCGGTGTTCTCGGCTTCGGCGACCGGCTGCAAAGCGAGAACAAGCTCGTCCAGCGTTTCTCCGTCAGCCGCAACACCGTCCGCAAAGGCCTCGAGGAACTGTCCAACCGCGGGCTGATCACGACCAAAGTCGGCATCGGCTCTTTCGTCACCTTCGATGGCAAGCCCGTTGATGACTCCATCGGTTGGTCGCGGGCGCTCGCCAACGCCGGCGCCAACGCCGAGACGCGGACGCTGCGGCTCGAGGTGATCGAGGACCCCGGTCTTGCCGCACTGCTTGGTATAGAAAACCCGTTTTTCATCGCTGTCGACCGGGTGCGCACCAATGCCAGCGACGGGCACGCCATCTCCATCGAGCGCAGCCGCCTGCCATTGTCGCCGGAACTGGAGGACGTGCCGTTGCGCGGCCTGCGCGAAGGCTCGCTGCACCAGACGCTGCGCGGCGCGGGCCTCATTCCCGACCATGGCGAGGAATGGGTCGGCATCGAAATGCTCAACGCCGAGGACTCTGCAATCCTCGGTTGCCCGCAAGGCACGCCGTTTCTTCGCGGTCGCCGGTTGACCCGCGCCGCCGATGACCGGCCGATCGAATATGTGACCAGCCTGCTCAACCCGGCGCATTTTGCGCTGCATATGAGGTTCTGAGTGATGCCGGACGACAACACCGGGAATATGACTGATCGGGCCATGGGGGCGCTTGTCGGCGGGGCACTGGGGGATGCGCTGGGCATGCCGACGCAGCTTTTGTCGCCGGCCCGGATTGCCGAACTCTACGCCCATGTAGAGGGCTTCATTGCTCCTTTCGCCGACCATCCGGTGTCGAAGGGGCTTCCCGCTGGAACGATCACCGACGACACCGAACAGGCGCTTCTGCTTGGCCGTATCCTGGTCGAATCCGGTAACCGCTTCGATCATGCGCGGTGGGTCAACGCGCTGCTCGACTGGGAGCGCGACGTCAAAGCGCGCGGCAGCTACGATCTGCTGGGACCATCGACCAAACGCGCCATCGACGCCATCAACAATGGCGTGCCGGCCGAGGAAGCGGGGCGCAGCGGCGACACAAATGGTGCGGCCATGCGCATTGCGCCGGTCGGCATCATGATGCCGCCAGAGCCGCTGGACGCGCTGGTCGCCAAAGTTGCCGAGACCTGCCGGGCCACGCACAACACCTCGGTTGCCATTGCGGCCGCAGCCGCCGTTGCGGCGGCCGTCAGCCGCGGCGTCGCAGGCGGCGACTGGCGCGCCGCTTCCGACAGCGCCATCGCCGCGGCGAGGTGCGGAGCATCGCTCGGCCATTGGGTGACCGGCGGTGACATTGCTGCGCGCATTGGGTGGGCGCAGGAGCTTGTGCGCGGCAAGGCGACGAAGGACGCGATCCGGCTGATCACCGATCTGGTCGGCACCGGCGTCGCCAGTCAGGAGTCCGTTCCGGCTGCATTCGCCGTGCTGGAAGTCGCCGGCGGTGATCCCTGGCAAGCGGCGGTCATCAGCGCCAATCTCGGTGGCGACACCGATACGATCGGCGCCATCGCGACCGGCATGGCCGGCGCCTGCACCGGCTTTTCCCGACTGCCTCAGAACCGCATTGCAGACCTCAAGGGCATCGACATTGCGGCGGTTGGCGCGCTCACCGCCGACCTTGTTGCGGCCCGTATATCCAAGCGCCGTGCCGACAGGACGGGTCCCGGCAAGGATGCGGCGGCATGAGTGGGCGTCTCGTCCATGTCGGCAGCGCGGTGGTCGACTATGTCTACCGCATCGACGCCTTGCCGGCGCCGGGTACGGAGAAGACGGCGTCGAGCTACACGCAAGTCGCCGGCGGCGGCTTCAACATGATGGTCGCGGCCAGCCGCACCGGCATGAAGGTGGTGTTCGGCGGCCAGCTCGGCAGCGGACCCAATGGCGACTTCCTGCGCACGGCCTTAGCCAATGAGGGGATCGAGACGCTGACGACGCCATCGCCCGTCATGGACAGCGGCAATTGCGTCGCCATGATCAGCAGCGATGCCGAGCGCACCTTCGTCTCGTGGCCTGGTGCGGAGAGCTTGCTCAGCCTTGACATGATGGCGCCCGTCTCGGTCGCCCCGGGGGATTGGGTGTTCACCTCCGGCTATACGCTTAGCTATCCGGGAAGCCGAGACGCGCTTGTCGACTGGATCGAGGCACTTCCGGCCGACACACCGCTTGTCCTCGACCCGACACCTGTCGTCGTCGACATTCCCCGCCCTATCCTGCCTCGGATACTCGCCCGCACCACCTGGTTGAGCTGCAACAGGATGGAAGCGGCCGCGATTGCCGGTCCGGGCGACGTCGAGGCACTCGCGTCACGGCTTCTTAGCGACCACTCCCCGAAGGCCGTCGGCGTCGTTATTCGCGCCGGAGCGAAAGGCTGCCACATACGGCTGGCCGATGGCTCGGCGCAAACGAGTGCCGGCTTCGAGGTCGACGCCATCGACACCAATGGCGCCGGCGACACCCATATCGGCGCTTTCGTCAGTGCGCTGGCGCGCGGCGCGCCGCCTTTTGAAGCAGCGCGCTACGCCAATGCGGCGGCGGCCATTTCCGTCACCCGCCACGGTGGTTCATCAGCGCCGACCGACCACGAAATCCAGACATTCCTAAGCCATGCCGGCGGTCCGCCGATCGGCCTCCATGGCCGGAAGCAAGAGGCCAAACGCCCGACAGCCTGACAAAGCCCGGGAAGCGGGCAAACACAGAGAGGAACGAACATGCGCATGCCCGACTTGACTGCCCTGCTGACGGCGACCGCCGTCTTCACCTCCGCACTCGCATTTGCCGCCAAGGCCGACGAGGTGCACGTACTCAACTGGAAGGGCTACGGCGCCGACGAGCCGTGGGCCATCGAAGCCTTCGAGAAGGCGACCGGCCACAAGGT
Source organism: Mesorhizobium sp. M0601 (assembly GCF_040320845.1). Lineage (NCBI taxonomy): Bacteria > Pseudomonadati > Pseudomonadota > Alphaproteobacteria > Hyphomicrobiales > Phyllobacteriaceae > Mesorhizobium > Mesorhizobium sp. M0601. The sequence continues at coordinate 87,676 of NZ_JAMYQK010000022.1, read as the reverse complement.
CGTCAACGATTTTTTCAATTCCGAACAGGAGATGCTGACCAAGCTCAGGACCAATCCCGGCCTTTACGATGTGGTCATGATCAACGCCGCTTTCAACGACCAGGCGATGGCGGAAAAGCTGATCCAGCCGATCGACACGTCCAAGCTGCCGAACTTTCCCGACATCAGCAAGGACAAGGCCGGATCGCCGATGCTCGTCCATGACGGCAAGGTCTATGGCGTGCCGTGGGTCTGGGGGCTGACGGCGCTCGCCATCAATGAAAAATCCTTCGATAAGCCGCCGACGAGCATCGCCGAAATGTGGGATCCCGCTCACAAGGGCCGCGTCACCATCCGTGATGATGCCGTCGAGGCGGTTCAGTTCGGCGCCATTGCCACCGGCCAGAACATCAACGACATCAAGGATATCGAGGCGGTCAAGGCGAAGCTCACCTCGCTGATGCCGCAGATCAAGACGTTCTGGAGCTCGGAGAACGACTGGAACCAGATGGCTGCCTCTAACCAGATCGACATCGGCACCTATTGGAGCGGCTCGGCCGATCGCGCCAAGACCCATTTCAAGCTGCCGGTCTCGCTCGTGATCCCGCAGGAGGGCGCTGTCGCCTGGCTCGACGCCTTCTCAATTCCGGTCGGTTCCAAGAATGTCGCCGGCGCCGAGGCCTTCATCAACTACATGATCGACCCGAAGTTCTATGTCGAATGGGTCACCAAGGTCGGAGCCCCGGTATCCGCCAACACCAAGGCTGTAGAAGCACTTCCCGGGGATGCGTTCAACCGCAAGGTGATGGGTGACCCGGCAGTCGCCAAGCGCATTCAGTTCCAGGCGCCGATCACAGACGCCCAGCGCGAAACCTATCTGTCGCTCTGGCAGCAGCTCAAGGTCGACGTGAAGTAACAGCAGAAGCCGGGATCAGCCGACCATCCATGTCGGCTGATGCTTCCCCATCCTGGGAGGTGGATGTCATGGCAGCACAGGTTGCGGCCGCGTCGCGCAGCGGATTGAGATCGGCCTTGCCACTGCTGGCGCCTGCCTATCTCTGGCTGACGGTTGCGATCTTCCTGCCGCTCTCAGCCATGGTCTTCTTCTCCTTCATGACCGACCTGCCGCTGTCGGGAAAGCCGTGGGCGTTCACGCTCGAAAACTATGCCGCCTTCTTTTCACAAAGCCTTTATCTGACATTGCTTTTGGCCTCGCTGCGCCTCGGCCTCGAGGTGACGCTGTGGTGCATCGTCATCGGTTATCCCGCCGCTTATGTGCTGGCCAAGGTGCTGAAAGGCCGCACCCGAGAGGCGATTTTCCTGCTCGTCATCCTGCCGTTCTGGTCGAACGGGCTGGTGCGTATCTTCTCCTGGGCGATGGTGTTGCGTGAAGGCGGCATTCTCGACACTGCGCTCAACGCCGTCCTGCCGTTCAAGATCAACATCGACCTAATGTATTCCTATCCGGCCGTAATCATCGGGCTGGTGCACTCCTACGTGCCTTACATGGTGCTGACCTGCTATCTGACCCTGCAGGCCATCGATGACTCGCTAATCGAAGCCGGGCGCTCGCTCGGCGCCTCGCGGCTGCAGGTGCTGAATCGAGTCATCATTCCGCTGTCGATGCCGGGGCTGGTGGCGGGCGCAGCGCTCGTCTTCGTCCCGGTTGTTGGTTCGTTCATGGAACCGCGCATCCTCGGCGGCCGTACCGGCACCTTTTACGGCACTGTCATCGAGGACCAGTTCGTCGCCGTGTTCAACTGGCCGCTGGGTGCTGCGCTCTCCTTTATCCTGTTGGCCGTCGTGCTGGTCATCCTGGCGGTTGCCTCGCCGGTGCTGCGGAGGGCTACGTGATGGCGACGACACGTGTTCTCGAATGGCTCGGCCGCCTTTACATCTGGCTATTGCTCGCCTTCCTCTATGTGCCAATCATCATCATGGCGCTAATGTCTTTCAACGTTTCGCCCTTCTACCAGCTGCCGTTCGAATGGACGGCGGAATGGTATGTCTCGCTGTGGCAGAACGACCAGCTTATCTCAGCCACCTGGAACAGTGTCGAAATCGCAGTCATCACTACCATCATCTGCGTCGTGCTTGGCTCGGCGGCGTCACTTGCGCTCTACCGCTATGAGTTTCGCGGCAAGAAATTCCTCCAGGCGCTGCTGTTTCCGCCAATCGCCATTCCGTGGCTGATAACCGGCACAGCGATGTTGATCTTCTTCTTCGGCGTGGGCATTGGGCGCGGCCTGTTCGCCATCCTGCTTGGCCATGTCGCGCTTGCGCTTCCCTACGTCATTGTCGTCGTGTCGGCCCGACTGCAGACCTTCGCGCACGAGCTGGAAGAGGCGGCGCGCTCGCTCGGCGCCAATCAATGGCAGTTGACGAACCGCGTCACGCTGCCCTGGATCATGCCGGGCGTCATTGCCGGGGGGCTGTTCGCCTTCGCCGTGTCCTTCGACCAGTTCGTCGTATCCTACTTCTTGTCGACGCCGGGCCAGACGACGCTGCCGGTCGAAATCTACGCCGCGATCCGCAAGGGTTTCACGCCCGAGATCAATGCGGTCTCGACGATCATCATTGTCGTGTCGATGGCGCTGATGCTGCTGACAGCGCGCTTCTTCAAATTCGGCGGAGAGAAATAATGGCTGGCGTCCAAGTAGCGAACGTGTCGCGCGCTTTCGGTGCCCACAAGGCGCTGGACGATGTGTCTATCGATTTCGCCGACGGCGGCTTCTACGCCCTGCTCGGTCCCTCCGGCAGCGGCAAGACCACGCTGCTGCGCCAGATCGCCGGCTTCGACTTTCCCGACTCTGGCCGCATCTCCATAGGCGGCGAAAGTGTCGAGCGGGTGCCGGTGGAGAAGCGGCGCATCGGCATGGTGTTCCAGAACTACGCCCTGTTTCCCAATATGAGCGTTGCTGGCAATGTCGCCTTTGGCCTGTCGGTGCGCGGCGAGCCCAAGGCGGTGATTGCCAGCGAGGTACAGCGCGCACTCGACCTTGTGCAACTCGGCAGGCTCGGCGGCCGCCGGCCGCATCAGCTGTCCGGCGGCCAGCGCCAACGGGTTGCGCTCGCTCGCGCGATCGTCATCCGGCCGCGCGTGTTGTTGCTCGACGAGCCGCTCGGAGCGTTGGACAAGGCGCTGCGGGTCGACATGCAGATCGAGCTCAAGCGCATCCAGCGCGAGATCGGCATCACCACCATCTTCGTCACCCACGACCAGGAAGAAGCGCTGACGATGAGCGACCGCATCGGCATTCTGCGCGATGGCAAGCTGGTGCAGGAAGGCTCGCCCGAGGAGATCTACGATCGGCCGAAGAGCGAGTTTGCCGCCACTTTCCTGGGCGACGCCAACATCCTTCGCGGCGACAGCACGGGCAACGGCATCCGACTGCCGGACGGCACAGCGATTGCCGCCGGCGCGGGTGCCAAGCTTGCCGCTGGGGCCAAGGCAAGCTGCGCCGTGCGGCCCGAACGCATCCGCATCTTCACCGATGCCGAGGCTCCGGATGCGGCCAACGCGAATCTGCTGCGAGGCCAGGTATCGAAGCGCATCTTCGCCGGAAATAGCAGCACCTACTTTGTCGAGCGTGCTGGCCAGACGCTCAAGGTGATTGTGCAGAACACCGGCGCTGGCAGGCTGGCGGAAGGTCAGGATGTCGTGCTGCATTGGTCGCCGGAAAGCACAGTCTTGATCGTCGCGGGGTAGCAGGCCAGAGATAGACCACTGACCGACTCAGATGGGGCTTTTGTGATGGTAAAAGATTGCGACCTCCTGGTTGAGGTCCGCGCCAGAAACGCCGATACGTCCCGCCTACGAGACCATGCCATTTTTTGGTGGTCTTGCGGCCCGGAGCAACCGATCCCGGCAATGATGATGGACAACGACATGGTTGGCATCGCCAAGGTCTTGCCGATTGACAGTTTCACTCAGAAGCGGTGCGCCGGGCTTGCGGCTAGTGCGCCGTTTGCTGCTGTTTTGAGATTTGGCCAGGCGCGTATTCATTGGCCTCGAAGACAAGCCTCCGTCAAGCCAGGCATCACGATCTTTGCCTCTAATCCTCCCAGATTCAATGTCGCTTTCGGGACCCGGCAAACCGATCCAAGGCACGGCTGCGAGCACGCGCCCTGGGGAGCCGGAGTAGACCTTTGAGCGGGGTGCGGATGGCAGTTTTGAACGTGCGATCCCATCGTCCCGAACGATGTGGATTTACCAGCAAGTCGTTATTGTTCCTGGGCTCCTTCGCCACGTTCGCTCACGACTGGTCGCGTTTCCTTTCGCCGTTTCTGTGGGAAACCTGTGGGATGAGCACACCGCGTTCGTGTCTTGTGATTTGAGTTATACTCGGAACGGTTTGCGGCGACTTGGAGAAAACCGGCTTCTTCGTGATCTTCTCGGCGGCGTCTGCCAAGAAATTAGGATGATGATGGCCGTAAGTTTCGATCAGGACATCCACTGTAATGCCAAGAAAGCCCGCAGCCTGCCACAGATCGGTGCCGGCCTGCATCATCCAAGTCGCCGCGGTGTGGCGGAACACATGCGGAGTAACGTCGGGCCCTAGGCCGGCGATTTCGCGCGCCGTCTTGAAGCTCTTGTCTATCGACTGCACCGGCTTTCCATTCCATTCCACGACAAAATCCTGCGATATCTTGCGACCGATGTTCGCACTTTTGCCGCGCGATTTGGTCTCGAGGTGAAGATCAGTGCGCGCCCAGCGCCGGAGGTGCGCCAGCAGCCGCTCGGGCAACGGTACAGGGGGTTGGCGCTTCTTGGTCTTCCTTGCGCCGGTGGCACCGCGATAGAAGATACCGCGGTCTAGGTCCACATGACCGCGCCCTTTCGTTGGGCGTATGGCGGCACCGCAGATTGCGGCCGAGCGCGTTCCTGTATAAAGTGCGACGAGGATGAAGCGCGCGAGATGTCGCCCAGTGCGCCGGCCACTCTCTTGGCCCTTCCATGTCTGCTTCATTCGCCAAGCTGCCCAGATCAGTGCGGCCGCCTCACTGCGGGTCAACCAGCGTTCGCGGGCGGCGGCCCTGTCTGGCAGGGTGATGACCGGTGCGGCGGTTGTATAACCCTCCTTGCGGTAGTAGTTGATGGCGGCACGAAGATCCTCGAGTTGGCGGCGCGCCGCGGCTTCGGTGGGGCGCGACGCAACGTACTCGCGGCAGAGTTTGCCATTGATGGCGGCGAGAGTTTTTTCCCCGAAGTAATCAAGGACCTTATCCAGCCGAGCCGCCGTCTCTTCTGGTGTCGCGTGCTTCGGTGCAACCTCTTTAAGGTAGAGGTTGACCACATCGGCAATTAAGACGTCCTCGGCTCCCCGCGCTCGGTGGTATTTGCTTCCAATGTAGGCGGCGAGCGCCTTTTCAGCTTCAGTTCCTGGACGGCCTTTTTCGCCGCCGCCAGCGCTGATGAAGCTGGTTCCATCGCGGATAAACCATCCAGCTTTGTTTCGGCGCGTTCCATCTTTTTTCCAGCTTTCGTCACGCCATACCAGGCGTGGCCCTTTCGAAGTCCGCGGCATAGTTCCCTCATCCTCGCGATTGCCATCAAGCTGACGTATTCCTTTCCGGCGATTAGCTCCGTTTCAAGTCGACCGGCGTCACGTTCCTTGCGTAGGCCTGCTGCGCTCATCGAGCCGTCGGGAAAGGCAACTCGCGCAGCGATTTCGACGCGCAGTGGTGTGGTCTCGTCGAATTGGTCGGGGATTTTCATAAGAAGTCCTCAGCAGTTCTTAGGTCTGAGCTGTTCGCCGACCTCGTTGAGCACTCCGTCCTGTCTCGCCGTTCTGGACACGGTCCTGCCGGAGAACTCTTCTTCAAAAAACCGGCTGCGAAAACCGCCCGCCGGAGGTGCTGCGGCGAAGAGGCGCCTTCGACCTGTCAATCGGAGTGGTTGCGCAACAAGTCTATGGCTGGCCTCTGCTTCCAGTCCGGCCAGACACACTCCTAAAGGGATCCGACCATCGTTTCAGTATCGATACGGCCGGCAGGGCCTATTGCGTCGCAACGCCCGCGCGCGCCGCGCCGCGTTCAGGCGAGCAGGGCAGCGGAGTACCTCCTTCGCTTCTTGGCTGGCAGCGTCATTGCTGGCGACGATTAGCGGCAAGCCGCCCGTGATGACCAACCACGTCCAAATCGATTTCCCGTCGCAAAAAGCGCTCTGTTCGCTCTCGAACTCAGCCGCATGCCCTCGGTGTCGCACGCCACAGCGCCGAAGGCGTGATGAAGAACGCAGATACTTCCAATGGGGCGACCGGCCCGCTCGTCGTTCATCGCCGCGCTGTGGTCCTTAATCGCTACTGCTGCACGTTTGTATGTTGCAGCCGCGTTTGTAAACAGGAACGCCGTCACTGAGTTGCTACCCCTCAACAACCTCGGTTGGCTGCCAAGCACAAGAGGACGAGGAGTGCCGGGATCTCCATGACGAGTTTGAAGGTCGAGAGAGAGGCTCTCGACTGCCCGTCTCGGAGTACATCCCGATGGCGACTACCCCTCAGAAAATTACCCTTCTGTCCTCGCGAGACATTGCCTTCAAGAACGTGGAGTTCTCCATGTCCCAGGTCCGCGTCAAGGCTGACATCTGGATCGAGGACCTACCTGACCTCGTAGCCGAAGTGACGACCCACTCGCACCTCCTCGTGCGCAAGACGACCAGTGGTTGCATCGAGCGCCTTGCCGTCGAGATTCGCGCAGGGTCGGCCAGTCCCACTGAGCCACAGGCGCCCGAACCCGCAATTCTGGGCAAGGTGCTGGAGCGCTATCAGCGCATCGACTCGCGGGAGGATGCATGATGCCCCGACGCGACGCGTCCGAACTGGCCCACCGCCTGGGCCGACAGGCCGAAGCGGTTTGTCGCCACTATCTTTCGAACGGACATCGCGAGGGACGCTACTGGCTTGTTGGCGATGTCCGAAACACGCCGGGTCGCTCTATGTTCGTGCGGCTCGTCGGCTCGCAGAGCGGAAAGGGCGCAGCCGGCAAATGGACTGACGCGGCGACCGGGGAGCATGGCGATCTTCTCGATATCATCCGCGAAAGCCGCGGTTTGAGCGACTTCAGGGACGTTGCCCATGAGGCAATAACGTTTCTCGGCCTACCGCATCCCGGACCGGAGCAGACATCAATGCGGTCGAAGTTGCTGGCCGCGCCGTCGGAAATGTCGGAGAAAGCGCGTCGGCTGTTTGCGATGTCGCAGCCGATTGCGGGTACGGTCGTAGAGGCGTATCTGCACAACCGCAGTATTGCCGCTTTGCACGGGACCGGAAGCCTGCGTTTTCACCCGCGCTGCTACTACCGGCCCGACGAACAAGCGCCGACTGAGACCTGGCCGGCGATGATCGCTTCCGTTACCGATCTCGACGGCCATTTGACTGGCGTACATCGCACATGGCTTGATCCTTCCGGCAGGGGCAAGGCACCGGTCAGTACGCCGAGGCGCGCGATGGGCGATCTTCTCGGTCACGCGGTTCGCTTTGGCCTACCGGGCGACGTCATGGCGGGCGGCGAAGGCATCGAGACCGTCTTGTCGCTTCGGTGCATCCTGCCCGATATGGCCATGGCAGCGGCACTCTCGGCCGCCCATCTTGCTGCCATGCTGTTCCCCCTCACACTGAGACGGCTCTACATCGTGCGCGACGCCGATCCAGCCGGTAACGGCGCGCGTGACACCTTGATCGAAAGAGCGAATGCTGCCGGGATCGAGCCGGTCGTGCTCTCGCCGGCACTTGGGGACCTCAACGAAGATCTCTGTACGCTAGGCTTGGATGCCGTTCGAGCAGCAGTCCGTGTTCAGCTCGCCCCGCAGGACATCGCCCGTTTCATGGCAGTGGCGGGATAACTCGGAACGAACAGCCTGTCCGCTGTCGCTATCATCACTTGGATGCTCCTGAAGTCGGAGAGAACCGCGCCTGCGGGCCTTCGAGAGGGCGATCGGCCAGCAAACGACTCGGCCCCGCAATGTCTCCGGCCGACTATTTTCCGGCGCGCTCCCCAAGGGAGCGCTTTCCATCGCGAAGCAAAATAGCCGGCCTCCACCCTCCTCCGCTGACACTCCGGCCCTTCGCTTCGCTGCGGGTGCAGGTCCGTCCCGTCCGCCGGCTTCCGTCGCCATGAAGGCCGCGAGGGTCGCGGTCCAACCGGCGGAGCATCCAATGAGCGAGCATGACGACTACGAACCACAGCACTCGTCTTCACCCATCGACCACGTCCTCACCGAACTCCAGCTCTATGGCTACCGTCCCTTCGTGGATGAGCCTGATCCTCGACCGCTTCCAGAGGGCCACTGCGTCGCCGGCGCGATCGCCGACATCTTCGACGCCCTCATCGTGGCACTGCAAGACACTCGCCTCGAGCCCGATCTCGACGATCTTCTGTGGTCGACCGTCAACATCTTTCACCGCGCCGCAGATCGGATCGAGCGCGAACTCGATCACAACGAGCAGGCGCAGCGCCGCAGCCAGCGTGAGCAGGACGGCAGCGAAGTGAAATCCGTCGAGCTGGAACGCCTGACGGCCGAAGGGCAGACGCTGATCGAACGCCAAAGCGCCTTCGAACTGATGCGTGATCAGGCCGCGGAGCACTACGAGCGCCACACCGGATCGAGTTGGCGACCGCGCAGCGGATCGATAGTCAACCATCGCAACATGACCTCTGCGCTGATCGACAGCCGCGATTTTCTCAGCGCCAAGAAACGCGCCTCGCAGGAAGTCCTTCTGCCACCTGGCCCGAAAATCGCCTTCACCGCTGGGCTCGACTTCAATGACCACCAGCTGATCTGGGCCAAGCTCGACCAGGTCCACGCCAGGCATCCCGACATGGTATTGATGCACGGGAAATCGCCGAAGGGTGGCGAAAAGATCGCCTCCTGTTGGGCAGACCATCGCAAGGTACCCCAAATCGGCTTTGCCCCTGAATGGACAAAGCATGCCAAAGCCGCCCCGTTCAAGCGCAATGATGCAATGCTGGAGGCGCTGCCGATAGGCGTCATCGTCTTTCCCGGGACCGGAATTCAGGACAATCTTGCAGACAAGGCAAAGAAGCTCGGTATCCCAGTCCTCGACTTCCGCCCCAAGGGAGGCGGCACGTAAGCGCTGCCCGCCCCTACCCTTTTTTCGATTGTGCGATACGGCCGCGATCGGGCAGCGGGTACTGTATTTGCAGCTCGCTGGAGTGCTTGGCCCGGGATGCCCGATCTCCGGCTTCCTGCGCCGCCCGTCTTTTTGCGTACTCAAGTCCGCGCCCTAGCAAAGGCGCGCGACGCCGTCACGCTTGCCGTCAACGTTCAGCTGCGTCGCAGCTGGCATCACAGCTGCGAATAACGACGCCCGTTCAACCGAACAGGGCCTGGATCTAGGCGAACTCACCGAACAACCGGCGTGGGCAGGATGCTTTTTTCGGCCATCGCATTGTTAGGATCGTCGCTGACACGGCATCGCGCGACGCACAGTTCGAATCCACAACGGCGTGCCGTCTCGCTCCAAAGATAGCGCATATCCGGTGGTGCACGTCAGCCGTGACTTGAACCGTCACGTGCGTGTCTTATGCGCGTTTCCGACAACAGCTTGCGACTTCGCGATGCCTGTACAGAGGAGCATCGACGCCGGTGATCGTCGTAGCCGGGATTTCGCCAGCGACGGTATCGCCAGGTTCTCCGTTGATGTCTCTATCTGGTGGGCCGCTCCAAACGGCCTCTTTAATGGGCTGATCTGGCCGAAGGTCGGCTGCGCCTCGATCGCCTAAGCCGCAATGGCGCCGATCGACTTTCTTCCCCTGCCGGCTGCGCCGTCATTCCTCGCGAAACAACAAAGTCACTTGGCTGCCATCCTCCGCTGGCGCTGCGGTCGCAAGCGATGCGGCGTCGATCGCCTCCGGCCCGCCGATCGCTATCGAGGCCGCAATGGTGCGGGCTCGAAACAGAGTTCAAGGAGAAAACTCATGGCGATAATCGGAAGCTTCAAGAGGACCGGCAACAACGAGTTCACCGGCGAAATCGTCACCCTCTCGCTCCAGGCCAAGAACGTCCGCATCGTCCCCGAGGCCAACCGCTCTGGCGACAACGCCCCCAGTCACCGTGTCTTCGTCGGGCGGGTCGAGATCGGCGCCGCCTGGTCCAAGCGCTCCAATGAGGGCCGCGACTTTCTCGGCCTGAAGCTGGACGATCCGAGCTTCACCGCTCCGATCTACGCCAACCTCTTCAACGATGAGCAAGGCGAAGACTACAGCCTCATCTGGTCCCGCCCCAACGGCCGCCGCAACGCGGAGTAAAGCCCCGACCAAGGCTCCGCCCGGACGAACAGGGCGGGGCCGTCCTCCTTTTCACGACAAGATGAGCGCAGTCGCTGCGCAACGAGCTCCGTCGGACTTCGGGGCGACTACCTGTCGTGTTCGCGACTGGAGACTTCATTCCTGCATGTCGCCTCGCCGATCATCGAAAATTCGAGGTGTTTCCCGCGTCAACTCACGGTGCCGATTTTCTGATCAACTCGCATGGGTCCACATTCAGCGCAGTTGCGATCCTCCCAAGAACACTGATGCTGGCCGAGACCCGAGCGCGCTCGATCGATCCGACGTAACGCATGCTCAGTCCAGAGCGGGCGGCCAGTTCCTCCTGCGTCACGTTCTGGTCATGGCGCAGACGACGCATGTTGGCCGCCATGATCTCCTTGAGATTCATGGCGGATTAGGGACCAGAAAGGGAACTATCGTTCTAGGAATGATCGTTCCTATTCGCTATGATTGGTGCTCGATCTAAAGGACGGCTCCTTCGAGATCGCGATCGAAATATGAACGGTCAAATACCATGCTTAAACCGCTGCTCGATCCTGATGTCGCCGACATTGCGCCGGATGCCTCGGTCCTGACCGGCTATGACGAGGAGCGTCTGCTCACCTACATTCGCCTGCTTGACGCGGCGGCGGAAGATGCCGATTGGCGAGAGGTGGCCAGGATCGTCTTGCATATAGACCCGGAGCAGGAGCCGGAACGAGCGTTCCGGTCCTGGGAAACCCATCTTGCCCGCGCGCGATGGATAACGACCAGCGGCTACCGATATCTTCTCGCTGGCGGCGCTCCGCACTGACGCGGCCGGCGCTCCACTTTGCTGAGTCGGCATAATGGTTTGTCGACTCTCCAACTATTCAACTTCCTTATCCGCCGGGAATGTTGACGCCGACGCCTCACATCCGGGTACGCGGAGAGGACAGGAACAGTGCAAGGCGATTGGACCGATCCGGCGGCGTATGCACACATGTGCAGCTACCAGGCTACGGAATTCGCTGCCGAGTATCTGATCCGGAATGACGAATTCGTGGCAGAGTGCAGCCAGCTTGCATCGCAACTCGCTGGTTCTGGAGAACCTGCCGGTCAGCCCGATCTCGCCGCCCGTTGGGGCGCGCGATTTCAAAACTGCCGGTGCCGGACTTCCGAAAGCTGACAATATCATCTGGACGGAACAGGCCTCGCCGCGCGTGCTCCGGGTCATGCGGGTATCTACATCCCATCAAACAGTTCGACCTTCCAGCCTTGCCGGAGCCAGCGTTTGGCCGCAGGACGAAGGCCTTCACATTACTTGGTCTACCTTAATTGGGAAAAGTCATCTCGTCGCTGATGACCGCGCCGGTGAATTCAACGCTACCCTTCTGCCGCTCGACGCTGCATTCGAGACGCGGCTCGATGCAGCGCGCCGGTTCTGGCGCGCACTGAACGGCCGGGCAGGAAGTTCATCTTACGGCGCGCTGCCGCAACAGACCAAGACCAGGCATATCCTCAATTTGCGCGCACATGATGGTCACCGCATGGGTGCAACCTATCGTCAGCTCGCGGAGGTGCTGTTTTCGCAAGAGCCGATTGTGCCGCGAGATTGGCGTGATCATCATCTCCGCCACAAGGTCCGAGCTATCTTACGCCGTGCAGCTTTTTTAGTCGCCGGCGGCTATCGCGATCTTCTCTTCTATCCCCACAACCGCAGCGAAAAGTCCGGCCGCCGAAGTCCTTCTTCGGGATAGCAAAGGGGTAGCAAAAACGCGCCCCCCAATCTTTGCCCTCCCTCGCCTTTCCTCATTTCGATCATGGTCCACTTCGCGCGTCCCGGCAGGCCAGGACGACAGCAGAACCGAATGGAGATCGAGCGATGTCGAAGGGTCCCGCGGACGCGCCCCAAAAGTATTTGCGCACGAAGGAGGCAGCACCCATCGTCGGGCTCTGCGTCCGCACACTCGAAAAGCACCGGACCTACGGCACCGGCCCAAAATACCGGAAGGTCGGCGGGCGCGTTCTCTACGACATCAACGACCTGCACGCCTGGATAGAGCTGGGCGCACGCACCTCCACCAGCGATGCCAACGCGACCTATGTTCCGCCGGCAAAACCCCATGCAGCCCGCGCGCCCGCCTATGTCGGCCGGCGCGACCGCAGCTCCTGATCTGTGGCGCACCGAAAATGCAGTATCGCGAGACCGTTCAGCAGCAATTTGCGCTGTCTTATGTCCCCTCAACCGGCTTCCCTCCACGCGGCACGCGGGACGTCGTGGCGCGGCAGCTCGTCTTATTGGTGAAATCCCGCCGCCTGACACCGATCCACCCTCATGCGGGCGAAGAATCGACCTGCGTTGAGGCGGCAAGTGTGCACGGCATGGGAACGATTTGGAACGCTGCCATCCTGGTCTGGGCTGCGTCGCAAACCATCCACGCGCAAGCCAGGAGATTGCAACCGCGCCGCTTGGTAGCGGCGAAACAGCAGCAAATCCTGACCTTCATGTCGCCGCGTCAACGGCGGCACGTCCACAGCCGGATAGCCGCACGCGAGCAGCCGAGTCCATACACCGGCAAGCGTCGTAAAGCTTTCCTGCTGCGCCCCGGGATCGAGTCATGAGCAAACGCACAAAGATCATCGCCACCATGGTTGGCGGCGCAGTGCTCGCCGCGGCGCCGGCATGGATTAGCCATCCGCCGCTGTCCATCTGGAACGCATCGGCGAGCATCCCCGTCGGGCTCTATCGCGTCCAGCCGGCCGACAAAATCGGTATTGCCAATATCGCCGTCATCATGCCGCCCGAGCCATTGGCGGCCTTCATGGCAAGACGCGGCTATCTGCCGAAAAATGTGCCGCTCCTCAAGCATGTTTTGGCACTCGGGGGCGCAACCGTCTGTCGCCAAGGCACAATGATCATCGTCAACGGCAAGACGTATGGACATGCGCGCGAGCGTGACAGTCGTGGTCGATCCCTGCCCATCTGGCAGGGCTGCCGCGACGTTGCCGAGGCCGACGTCTTCCTTATGAACCCGGGTGCAGCCGACAGTTTTGACAGCCGCTATTTCGGCCCGCTCCCGCTCTCATCGATAGTTGGCCGCGCGGTTCCAGTCTGGACCACGGAGCGCACCACTCCGGTACTGGATATCACCAACGATCCCCTCGCTAGCGAGCCGTGAGGGCTCGGCTCGACGCGCACTAACACTCAGAAAGGAGCACTGCAATGACCCAGATCGGAACCTTCACGCGCAATGATGACGGCTTCTTCGGCAATCTCTCCACGCTAACAATCGAGGCGAAGATTGCCATCCTGCCTGCCGAGAAATCCAAAACCGAAAACGCGCCCGACCATCTGATCTATTGCGAAGGGATGGCGATCGGTGCGGCTTGGGACCGCGCCGGAGACAAGGCTGGGGATTACCTCTCCGTCTCAATTGACGACCCGTCCTTTACGCAGCCGATCCGCGCCAAGCTGTTTCGGTCCGATGCAGAGAACAGCGTCTGGAGCCTGCACTGGAACCGATCATCGAAGCGCGACGGGCGAGGCTGAACAGATGCTTCTGGAGCCCTTCGACGAATCTTTCTCGCCAACCCTTTTGATCCATTGCGCGCCGGTCAAACCCTTCGACCCGACCGCCCGCGAGGCAGCCCAGAGGGGGCCGGACACTTGCTTGTGGCTGCGGACGCCGATTTCATCACAATTTTGGCAAAGCCGGTTCGATTGGCGAGCCCCTGCCCTTAACGGAAGCGAACACCGTCGCAGGCTGGCGGCGCATCGGTTCTGCGGTCTGCGGGACGCAGCCCACAGAGGCATGACGACGTTTGCCGCATGTGTGATGCTCGGCTTCGTGGCGCCCGAAACTGGTGCAGCGGCTTCCTCTGCTGGTGAACGGCCGGCGCACTCCGAGTCGACGATCTTGTCGGCTGGCCCGTGGTCGCGGCATATCCGGGAAGCGTCAAAACGCTTCGCCATTCCAGAGCAGTTGCTGCGCGGCGTCATGCATGTTGAGAGCGTCGGCGATGTTCGTGCGCTTTCAAGCAAGGGCGCAATGGGCTTGATGCAGATCATGCCGGCGACGTGGCAAGAACTGCGCATCAAATACCGTCTCGGTGACGATCCGTATCAACCGCGTGACAACATTCTTGCAGGTGCAGCATATCTTCGCGAAATGCTCGACAGCTTCGGGCGCAGCGGCTTTCTTGCCGCTTACAATGCCGGTCCTGGTCGGTACACGGAACATCTCTTAACCGGCCGTCCGCTGCCACGCGAGACGGTCGACTACGTCAGGAAACTTGCGCCGCTGCTCGATGGTGCAGTTCTCACTCCGCGGCGCGCGCGGCACGGAAGGGGCAGAGCCAGCTCACTCCGTGCAACGATCTTTCCGCATCCCCATGACATTCGGAACGCCGCTGCATCGGATGGCAATGGTTATGCCGAGACGATCTTTGCGGCGATTCATTCGTCTGCAATGCGGTCGCCAATGGGCAATCCTGCTGCGGACCTGACCGCGATCGAGCCACAGCCGGGTGAAACCGATTTCCAATCGAACCACGCCGGTTCCGGCCTATTCGCTCAGCCCTCTTTAGCCATATCGCAATGATCGCCACGTTCCTCCTCAATTGCATTCCGGCCTGTTCCGTCGCGGAAATTCCGGCGGAAGGGTTGGCTGTGGATGAGAACAGAGAGATTGGCAGGATAAAGGGCCGCGAGGTGCGGCTCGGTTCGGCCGATTGTTTTCCTTACAATTTTCGTCTCATTTCGCAATGTGCTGGCACAATCAGCGATGTGCGCTATTCCCAATTTTTCAGTGTTTCAATGGAAACCGCACCTCGTGGCCGTCTAGCATGAAGCGTGACGATAGCTTTCGCGTCCGCCCTGGTCGCATCCGCTCCCGCGCCGGCCAGCGCGCACGACCCTTCATCTTCCAGGCTCTTGCGGCCACACAGCGCGCCGGCGGTCACCTTACACGCGAGGGTCGGATCACCTCCCCGCGAGCTTCAACGTTTGGCCGCGGCAGGTCAGCGAGCATCCGCGCCAGTCGCCTCATCTCTGACCGGTCACGCGGCGCCGTCGTCAAGACCCGTGTGGTACGGCAGTTCAGAGGGTCTGGGCCACTCGCCACCCATCTCAAATATCTTCGCCGCGAAGGTGTTACACGTGATGGTGAGAAGGCGAGGATGTTCGGTCCCGACACCAAAGATGCAGATCATGACGCCTTCTGCGACCGCTGCAAGGATGATCGGCATCACTTCCGTTTCATCGTTTCGCCAGACGATGCAATGGAGCTCGGCGACCTCAAGAACTTCGCTTGTGACCTGATGGCCGACATGGCGCGCGACCTCGGCACGAGGCTCGACTGGATAGCCGTCGATCACTGGAACACCGAACATCCGCACGTTCACATCCTCGTTCGCGGCGTTGCCGACGATGGCGAGAGCCTTGTCATCTCGCGGGACTACATCCGCCAGGGCATGCGCGATCGGGCGAGCGACATTCTCACCCAGACGCTTGGGCTCCGCATGGACCTCGACATCCGCCGGGCCATCGAGCGCCAGGTCGACACTGAGCGCTGGACGCAGCTCGATCGCCAGCTTGTTCGTGACGCCGACCGTCATGGTATCATTGATCTCGCGCCACATCCTGATCGCCGGCCCGACGAGTTCCTGGGGCTCAAAGTCGGCCGGCTGCGGCAACTGGAAAGCCTGGGCCTCGCGAACGAGATCCGTCCCGGCCAGTGGATAGTGGTCGAACAGGCCGAGCCCACTTTGCGCGCCCTCGGTGAACGCGGCGACATCATCAAGCGCATGCACCGCAGCCTCACTGTGCATGGGCTAGAAAAAGGGACGGCCGACTATGTGCTAGCCGCCGAAAGGATTGATGCGCCCGTGATCGGCCGACTGCTCGAACGCGGCCTTTATGACGAACGGCGCGGCGCGGCCTATGCCATCGTCGATGGCATTGATGGACGCACGCACCACATTCGCTTCCATGACCCTGATGCGGCCGGAGACTCCGACCCGGGCTCGGTCGTGGAGTTGTGCCGCGATGCGAGTGCAAATGGCGGTGGCCGGGTCACGCTCGCGGTCCGCTCCGACCTGTCAATCGAACAGCAGGTCCATGCTTCCGGCGCGACTTGGCTCGATCGCCAACTCGTTGCACGCGAGCCTGCCGAATTCGGTGACGGCGGCTTTGGTAGGGACGTAAGACAGGCACTGCAAGATCGGGTCGACCACCTTGTCAGCCGCGATCTGGCCAGGCGCGAGGGACAGCGCGTCATTCTTGTGCGCAATCTGATCGATACTTTACACGATCATGAGGTGGAATCGCTCGGTGCCCGCCTCGCCGCCCAGACGGGCCTCTCGTTCACGAAGGCTGCCAACGGCGATCATGTGGCTGGGATTTACCGGCGGCGTTTCTCGCTGGCTTCAGGCCGGCTCGCGATGATCGACAATGGACTCGAATTCAAGCTCGTGCCCTGGTCGCCGTCGCTCGAAAAGCGATTGGGTAATCAAGTCATCGGGGTCGTGTGCTCGGATATGGGGGGCGTGGATTGGAACCTGGGAAAGAAGCGCGGCATCGGGCTATGAAGGTTCCAGGCGTATGCTCTATCCTGATGCTGGGAAGCCAGCACGGTCGCACATTCTATTTGTACCTGCACAGTGAAGCGCCGATTGCCTCGCAAAAAACAGGGACTTTGCGCATCCTCGATTCAGTCTGGCGCCGGCAATCGCAGCACTGGCGCTGTTTGCCTTCGTCTATCACTGGAATAGCTATCTCTGGCCGCTGACCGTTCTACAGGGCAATGCACACGAATATCCGATCGTCATCAGCCTTAGTCGCCTGCTCAGCTACAATCGAGGCGCTCTCAACACGGGACTGGTGATGGCTGGCGCGACGCTTGCCGTGCTCCCGCCACTGGTGCTCTTCGTCTTGCTGCAGCGCTTCTTTGTGGATTCGATCGTCGGCTCGGCGGTCAGGGGATAATGAACCAGCGCGGCGCTCTGTGCTAAGGTGTACACAGATCAACACAGGACACCGCTATGGCCGCTAGCACCACTATGACAATTCGCGTCAGTCCCGATGTAAAGGAAAAGCTCGACCGGATCGCAACCGACACCCGGCGTAGCAAGTCGTTCCTCGCAGGTGAAGCCGTCGCAGCGTATGTCGATCGCGAGCTTGAAAATCATTGAAGGTATCAAGCGCGGCCTTGCTGATGTCGAAGCTGGGCGCATCGTGTCTCATGATAAGGCTATAGCAGAAATTTATGCCGCGATTGATGCCGGCACGGGCCGCAAGGTGTGACGCGAGCCGTTCAGTGGTCTCGCGGTGAGCTGGACGACATCAAGGAACAGATCGGCTATATCGCAGGATAATCCGCGCGCTGCGCGCCTGGTAGCAGACCGGATTCTGGACGCAGGGGCCGCGCTTGGGGAAATGGCAACCGGGCGACCCGGCCGTGTATCCGGCACCTATGAAAAACCTGTGAGTCGCCTGCCCTACATCATCGCTTATGCCGTGACCGCCAAGGGCGCCCGAGAAAGCATTTCAATTTTGCGGGTGATCCACGCAGCGCGCGATTGGGAGGACGAGGAATGGCCGAACTGAACGAAATCTCGCGACGAAGGGGCTTTAATCGCGAGCGGATTTGCTGCCAACAATTTTGACAGCAAGCTGCCGGGTATTGCTCCCGAGTTTAACCGGAGACCTGGGTGGGAGCATATACGTCGAGCACGTTCTGAGTTTCGTCCGTTCGCAATGAGTTATGGCTGCTAACGATCTGGCAAGAACCACGATTCAGTCCGCGGTCAGCACGACCTTGACACTCTGTGAACGGTCGGCGGCAAGTCGGAAGGCATCGGTGGCGCAAGAAAGCGTGCGCTCCGCTGTCATCAGCTTCAGGACGTCCACCTCCCCCGACACGATGAGATCGACCGCCCGGCCGAACTCCGTGCCGAAGCGGAATGTGCCTTTGAGGTCGATCTCCTTGGCCATTACTGCATTGGCAGGCAGCGGGATGTGGCCACCGGGAAGATTGCCGACCTGGACCACCGTGCCGCCGCGCCGGACACTGGCGATCGCCGCGGCAAGGCCGGCGGCAGTGCCTGAAATCTCGAACGCGACATCAAGCGAATCCCCGGCAGCAAGCGCCTGGAGTTCGGCGTCGCCGCCGGAAAGGTCGATCGTCCTGTCGGCGCCAAGCCGGCGGGCGAAGGCGAGCGGCGCGGCGGCGATATCGACGACGGTCAGTTCAGCGCAGCCGGCAAGCCTGGCCGCGAGCATGGTCAAGAGACCGATGGGGCCGGCACCGAACAGGACGACGTTGCGGCCCCTGACGTCGCCCACCCGCGCGACGGCGTGCAGACTGACCGCCAACGGCTCGGCAAGTGCGGCCGCCTGGTAGGCCACGTCAGATGGAACCTTGAAACATTGCGCGGGCGTGGCGTCGAACAGACTGGCGAATCCGCCCTGCATATGCGGCGTCTTCGATGCCGAGCCCATGAAATAGATGTTCTCGCAGAGATTGGCGCGGCCTTCCAGGCATCGCGCGCAACGCCCGCACCAGCGCGACGGATTGACCGCGACATGGTCGCCGATGCCGAGGCCGGGCGCGGCGCCGTTGATCTCGACGATTTCGCCTGAGATTTCGTGGCCGAGGACAAGCGGCGAAGTGACGACGAAGTCGCCGGTACGGGCATGGCGGAAATAATGCAGGTCGGAGCCGCAGATGCCCCCTGCCCCAAAGCGCACCCGCACCATACCTGGTGCCAGCGGTTCAAGCGGACGCTCCACGACGCGCAGGTCCTGCGGGCCGAACAGCGTCGCGGCAATCGCCTGGCCACTCACCGGATCAAGCCCATCTCGGTCGGCAGCCAAAGCGTGATGGCGGGTATGAAGGTGATCAGAAGCAGCGCCACGATAAGCGGCACCAGCCACGGCAGGATCGCCATGGTGGTGCGCTCAACCGAGAGCTTGGCAACGCGCGACAACACAAAGAGCACCATGCCGAGCGGCGGGTGCAAAAGCCCGATCATCAGGTTGAGCGTCATGATCAGCCCGAAATGCACAGGGTTGATGCCGTAGACGGCGGCGACCGGCAGCAGGATCGGCACCAGAATCGTGATCGCGGCGATCGTATCGAGGAAGCAGCCGACCACCAGCATCAGGATGTTGACCAGGATCAGGAAGACCCACTTGTTTTCGGTGAGCGCGAAAATGAAGTTCGAGAACAGCTGTGCTGCCTGGCTGACGGTGAGCAGCCAGGCGAAGATCGATGCGGCGGTGACGATGAAAAGCACCGAGGCGGTCGTCTCGATCGTGTCAAAGCTGGCCTTGGCAAGCAAACGCAGCGTCATCGTGCGGTAGCGCACCAGCCCGAGGAAAAGCGACCAGATCACAGCCGCCATCGCCGCCTCGGTCGGCGTGAACCAGCCCATCGTCATGCCGCCGATCAGGATAACCGGCGTCATCAGCGCCATGACCGCGGAGAAATCGAAATACCAGTCCGCCACGATCAGCACCAGCAGCGCTATGCCGACCGCGATATTGATCGACAGGCCAAGCTGCACCAGCACATAGCAGCCAATCGGAAAGGCAGCCACCACCAGCACCTCGCCCGCAGCTTCGGCCAGCCGCCGAAGCTCGAAGGATGTGTCGGAGCCCCAGCCGCGCCTGTAGGCGAAGATGGCGACCGTGATCATCATCAGCACGGTCATGACCACGCCGGGCAGGATGCCGGCCATGAACAGCGCGCCAATCGAGACATTGGCCATCATGCCGTAGATGACGAAGGGCAGCGAGGGCGGAAAGATCGGCCCGAGCGTGGCGGAAGCGGCGGTAACCCCGACCGCGGCGTCGATAGGATAGCCGTGGTCCTTCATCGCCTTGATCTCGATGGTGCCGATGCCGGCGGCGTCGGCGAGAGCGGTGCCCGACATGCCGGAAAAGATCACCGATCCGATGATGTTGACCTGCGCCAGGCCGCCTTTCATCCAGCCGACCAGGGCAAGGGCGAAGGAATAGATGCGCCCGGTCACGCCGGCGATGTTCATGAGGTTGCCGGCCAGGATGAAGAACGGAACGGCGAGCAGCGGAAAGCTCTCCACCCCGGCGATCATGCGCTGGGCCGCGATGATATCGGGCGCGACGCCGTAGATGACGAGGTAAAGGATCGACGCGGCCGCCATCGAAACGGCGACCGGCACGCCGATGAGCATCAGGACAAGAAAGCCCCCGACCAGAAGCAGCATCGCTCAGACCCCCGCCGTCTCGAACGCGCCAGGACGCTCGAGCACCGAATAGCCGCGCCTGTAATTGCCGATGAAGACCTGGATCGAGCGCAGTAGCATCAGCACGAACCCGGCCAGTACGGCGTAGAAAAACCAGCGCCGCGGCAGGTTGACGGTGACCATGCGCTCATGCGCCACGATCGTGACGTAGCGCCACATCAGCCAGGACCCGTAGCCGAAGAATGCAATGCGGATAACATCGACGGCGAGCGCCAGCCAGCGGCCGACGCGCTCCGGCAGATAGTGGTAAAGCACGTCGACATGGATATGGCGCGAAAGGCGCACGCACATGGCGGCGCCCAGAAAAACGACGACGACGAGCGCGTTGATGGCGATCTCCTCGGTCCACGCAAGGCTGTTGTTCAGCGCATAGCGGGTGAAAAACTGCAGGAAGACACACACGACCATGCCCCAGAATACGGCAAGCGTGATCCAGTCCTCGATGCCGTGGTCCGACAGGTCGACGTGTACCGGCACCTCCTCGAAGGCGTGCGCGATCTCTCCGACGGTGATCTCGATGTGGTGTTCCTCGGCCATCGGCGCGGGCTCCCGAAGCTGGTGGGTCGTCAAGGATTGAAAAGGCCGTCCGGCGCAATTTGGAGCCGGACCGAAGAGCAGGTTAAAGCAGCAAATCCGATTGCCGCTCTATCCTCTTGATTAAGCATTCGATTTGCCGATGGCCTACTTGATGGCGCGGATCGCTTCCCAATCGGCCTTGTTGTAGCCGAACTCCTCGAAGGTGACCTTCTCCAGCACATTCTTCTCGAAGTCGGCACGGTCGACATCGGTTACGCTGATGCCGCGGTCCTTGAATACCTGCACCAGTTCCTTTTCGCGGGCGACGATCTTTGCCGTGGCGCGGGCGGCAGCCTCCTGCATCACCTCGGTGAAGATCTTCTTGTCTTCGTCGGAAAGCGAGGCCCAGCGCGACGCCGATATGATGGTGTTGAGATGATCGACGATATGGCCAGTGAGCACGATGTTCTTCTGCACCTCGTAGAATTTCTTCGCCTCGATGGTGGTCAGCGGATTCTCCTGGGCCTCGACCGTGCCGTTCTGCAGGGCCAGATACACCTCGGCGAAGGCAATCGGCGCGGTGTTGGCGCCGCAGGCACGCGGCATGGCCAGATAGGCCGGCACGTCGGGAACCCGCATCTTCAGGCCCTGCATGTCGGAGCACTTGGCGATCGGACGGTTCGAGGTGGTCTGCCGCGTCCCGTAATAGGTGGTGGCGGCGATGTGATTGCCGGTCTTGTCCTCATAGCCCTTGGTCAGGGCCTTGTAGACGTCGCTCTTGGTGTATTTCAGCAAATGGTCGGCATCGCGGAAAGTGTATGGGAAATAGGTGACGCCGATCGGTGGATATTCGCGCGCCGCGAAGCTCGATCCGGAAATGATGATATCGACGGTACCGAGCATCAGGCCCTGGTTGATGTCTGCTTCCTTGCCAAGCTGCGAGGCCGGATAGACGTCGATGGCGTAGCGGCCCTGGGTGCGCTTCTTGATTTCGTCGGCCGCCCACACGGATTCGGTGTGGAAGGGCTCCGTCGTCTCGTAGACATGCGCCCATTTCAGGACCGTTTCCGCCGAGGCCGACGCCATGGGTATGGCAATTGCGGCGATCGCACCGAGCAGAACTGCGTATTTTCTCAGCATCTAATTCCTCCCTGGTTGAACTTGACGGCCGGATCTCCCCCCGGCCAACTGCTATTCCGCAACCTCCTTGGCCGCGGCTCTCTCATCGAAATTGCGTGAGAATCTGATTTGCGACTGGCGCAGATGCTGTTGCATGGCGGCCTTGGCCCGCTCGGGGTCGCGCGCGGCAATTGCATCGCGCACAGCACGATGTTCCTTTGCCGCGACCTGCCAGGAATCGCTGGTCTCGAAATGGATCGACAGGCGTTCGAAGTACGGGTTCATGCGCTGGTCGAAAAGCTCGCCGATGAAGCGCACCAGCACCGCGTTCTCGAGAATGCCGGCGACAGCGGTGTGAAATTCCCGGTCGAGCGCAATGGTCATCTTGTTGGGGTGACGCATGGCCTCCATCCGTCGCAGCACGTCGTCGAGCCGTTCGATATCTGCAGGCCGGACATGGAGGGCCGCTTCGGCGGCGATCGCGCCTTCGACAAATTCGCGCGCGCGCAACAGCTCGAACGGGCCTTCCTCGACTTCGGGTTCGGAGGCGGCGGCGCTCGGCGGATCGGTGACGTAGATACCCGAGCCGACGCGGATGCGTATGCGGCCTTCGACCTCCAGCGCTATCAGCGCTTCACGGACTGTCGGGCGGGAAATTCCGAGCTGGTCGGCCAGATCCCGCTCGGTCGGCAGGCGGTCGCCGACGGAAAACTCGCCGGCATCGATCAGCTGCCTGAGCTGATCGGCGACCTGTCGGTAAAGCCGGCGTGGTTCAACGGCCTGGATCGGCATGTGCGTTTAGTTCCCTCCCGGGCCAACCCTGGTACATTGGTCTGACCCATTGACCGCAGCTTAGACAGAGGACGCGGAGAGTCAAGCTCGATGGAACCGCGGCCCGCACAACCGGAACGCGGCGGCATTGCGCAAGCATTCCATGCGTCAGCGCCGTCCCCCGCGAATGACCAGGACGTTCCCGGCGGCGACGAGGGCGAGCCCGGCAACCGCGTAAGCGGTCCAGGCATAGCCTTCCAGCGCCGTGGAGATCAAAAGCGCAAAGACGGGAAATATGACGGTCGCATAGCCGGCGCGGGCGCCGCCAATGCGTCCGAGCAGCGTCAGGTAGGCGGCGAAAGCGACGACGGTCGATATGACGGCGAGGAAGACCAGCGAGCCAATATAAGAGGCGGTCGTCGCGAACACGAACGGCTCACCAAGCAGGAAGGCCAGGAACGTCGACCACAGAGTGCCATAAAGCATGCCCCAGGCGCTCGTTGAAACGAGCGGCAGGCCGCGGCGCTGGTTTGCGACGGAGACGAGATTGCCGGCGCAGAAGCTCAGCGTGCCACAGAGGCACAGAAGAAGGCCCACCAACGTGCCGCCGGAAAGCCCGTTGGCGGCGATTTCGGGAAAGAACATCAGCGCTATGCCGGCGAAGCCGATGAGGCCGCCGGCGAGAATGCGCGGCGCCGGGCGCTCGCCGACGACCAAGGCAGCGAGCAGCATGTTGATGACCGAGGCGAGCGAGAAGACGACCGAGAGCAAGCCGCTGACGAGATAGCCGGCGCCGTAATAGAAAAACAGGAAGTTCGACGAGAAGATGAGGATGCCGAGCACAGCAAAGCGCAAATGATCGGTGATCGGAAAGCGGAGCCGCCGACCGGAAAAGCCCGCCCAGGCAAACATCAGCAGCGTGGCGATGGCGAAGCGCCAGACCAGATTGACCTCGTTCGACACGCCGCTGCCGACCTGAAGTTCGATCGCGAACCACGATGCGCTCCAGGCAATGACCGTCAGCGCGTAAAGCCCGTAGTCGACCGGTTCGAAGGGGCGGTCGTGCGTCGTCAAGCGCATTTCCACGCTAGCCGGTTCCGCGGCGCCGTTTGGTTCTCTTGTTACTGACATGCTGGCCAAGACTCTTCCGCTCACAAGACGCTTACGGAGCGATTGTCCTCCTTCGCCGCTTCTGAACCCAGAAGACGAGACCGACCAACAACAGGGCCGGGATGGTAAACCAATAGCGCGATGGCCGTTCCGCAGGGACTAGCACCTGGTTGATCTCGTCGCCGGGCTGCAGGCCGAATTTGGCCGCCTGACTGCCCAGTCGCACCACGCCGACCGTCACGCTATCGCCAAGCGCACTGACGTCCAGGCCCGCAGCCTTCAGGCGTTCGGCCGATGAATTTGCAGGCCCGAGCTGCAGCCGAACCAGCTTCGATATCTCATCGCCGTTGAGGTTCAGTGTCGTCAGGCGCAAGCGAACCGCGCCTCCCTCGGCCGTCTCGTCGACGATACGGCTGAGTTCGGTGGCGGGTACTGCCCGATACGGTTCACTCATCTGATCGAGCAACAATCCCGGCCTGAACAAGATGAAACAGGCCACAAGCAACGCAATCGTCTCGTACCAGCGGTTGCGCACGAGCATCCAATTCTGCGTCGCTGCTACAAACGAGACCATGGCCAGCGTCGATGTCACCACCATCGCGACGAAATCGAACGGACCTTCGAGATCGATCATCAGCAGTCCGGTGTTGAAGATGAAGATGAACGGCAGCAGGCCGGTACGGATCTCGTACTTGAAGCCCTGAATGCCGGTCTTCACCGGATCGGCGCCGGAAATTGCCGCAGCTGCATAAGCCGCCAGGCCCACTGGCGGCGTCACGTCCGCCATCAGCCCGAAATAGAAAACGAACATGTGGACGGCGACCAGCGGCACGGCAAGATCGTTCTGCGCCGCCAAATCGACGATGACCGGCGCCATCAAGGTGGCGACGACGACATAGCTTGCAGTGGTCGGCATGCCCATGCCGAGAATGATGCAGATCACCGCGGTGAACAAAAGCATGACGATGAAGCTGCCGCCCGAGATGAATTCGACCAGCTCGGTCATTACCAGCCCGATGCCCGTGAGCAGAACCGTGCCGACGATGATGCCGGCCGTCGCAGTGGCAATGCCGACCGTCGTCATGTTGCGTGCGGCGGCGGACAGACCACCGACCAGATCGTCGAAACCGTGAAGCCAATGCTGCGCCAGCGCGCGGTCCTTGCGGAAAAAGGCGGTGAGCGGCCGCTGCGTGACGATCAGCGCCATAAGGGCGACAGCGCCCCAGAATGCCGACAGGCCGGGCGACAACTCCTCCACCATCAGGCACCAGATCAGCAGGATCACAGGCAGCAGAAAATGCAGGCCGGTGCGTGCCGTCTCGCCGAAGTGGGGAATCCTGACGATCTCGCCCTCCAGATCCTCCAGCGGCAGGTCGGGATAACGCGCCCGGTAGGCGACAAGGCCGATGTAAACGGCGATCAGCGCGGCAGTGATCATCCAGGTCGCGGCCGTGCCGAAAACGATCTTCGTCCAGCCAATGCCGTAATAGACAAGCCCTGCGAGGATGATGAAACCGCATACGCCCATCAGCCCGCGCAGCGCGCCCTGAAATGCGGAGTGCGTGCTGCGTGACGGCAGGCCCTTCATCCCGGTCTTCATCGCTTCGATATCGACGATGTAGAACAACGAGCCGTAGGTCAGCAGCGCCGGATAGAAGGCGTGCTTGACCACCTCGGCATAGGAAATGCCGACATATTCCGCGATCAAGAACGCGGCGGCGCCCATCACCGGAGGCATCAGCTGACCATTGACGCCGGCCGCGCATTCGATGGCGCCCGCCTTCACCGCAGAATATCCGACCCGGCGCATCAGCGGGATGGTGAAGGTTCCGGTGGTCACGACATTAGCGATCGACGACCCGGAAATCATGCCGGTCAGGCCGGAAGCCACGACACCGGCCTTGGCCGGACCGCCGCGGTATCTGCCGAGCAGCGAGAAGGCAAGCTGGATGAAAAAGCCGCCGGCGCCGGCGCGCTCCAGCAATGTTCCGAACAGAACGAACATGAAGACGACGTTGGTGGACACACCGAGGGCAACACCGAAGACCCCCTCCGACGTCAGCCACATCTGCGAGGCTGCGCGCGATAACGTCGCGCCCTTATGGCCGAGCAGGCCAGGTAGGTGAGGCCCGGCAAAGATATAGATCAGCATGCTCGCCGCGATGACGGTGATGGCAGGCCCGACGGCGCGACGGGCGGCCTCGAGCAGGATGAGGACGCCGGCGATCGAGACGACCAGGTCAGCCGTAGTAGGAAGACCCGGCCGATGGGCGATATCGCTGTAAAAGACCAACAGATAGAGGGCGGACGCCGCCCCGGCGATGCCTAGCACCCAGTCGGACAGCGGCACCCGGCTGCGCGACGAGGTCTTGAAGGCCGGAAACGTCAGCATCGCCAGAAACAGGGCGAAGGCCAGATGGATGGAGCGGGCGATGCCGTCGCTGACGACACCAAAATTGAGCATGAACGGAAGGGGCGAGGCATACCAGAGCTGGAACAGCGACCATGCCAGCGATACGCCGAGGATCAGCTTCGCGGTGCGGCCGGTCGGCTTGCGCCCACCGGTGTCGGCCTCGGCGACGATCTCGCTAAGCTTGTCAATGTCGATAACGGGTTGGTCAGGCCCTGCCGCCCGCTGGCTTTGATCTGTCATCGTTCCCCACAATTATTTGCAATGCGAGGCGCCTGTGGCGCCTCGCATTGAAGGCCTAGAGCCACCCCTTCTCCTTGTAATAGCGCTCCGCGCCCGGATGCATTGGCGCCGACAGACCGGTCTTGATCATCTCCTTGGGATCGAGATTGGCGAAAGCCGGATGCAGTTTCTTGAAGTCGTCGAAATTTTCGAAGACCGACTTCACCAGTTCGTAGACCACCTCATCGGGCGTGCTGGCATTCGTCACCACGGTCGCGCGGACGCCGAATGTCGTCACGTCGTCCGGATTGTTGGCGTACATGCCGCCCTTGATGGTGGCGACTGAATAGTACGGATGAGCTGCCAGCAGCGCGTCCACTGCCGGACCGGTCAGCGCGATGAGTTTGGCACCACAGGCCGTGGTCGGATCCTGGATCGCCGCGGAAGGATGACCAACGCCATAGAAGAAACCGTCGATCTTGTTGTCGCACAGCGCGCTGCCCTGCTCGTCCGCCTTCAGCTCCGCGGCAAGCGAGAAATCGCCGAGCGTCCAGCCCATCTGCTTGAGCAACTCCTCCATGGACGAGCGGGTGCCTGACCCGGGATTGCCGACGTTGAAGCGTTTGCCTTTGAAGTCCTCGAATTTGGTGACGCCGGCGTCTGGCCGCGCCAGCACGGTAAACGGCTCGGGATGGACAGAGAACACGGCCCGCAGATCCTTGAACGGCTTGCCGTCGAAATTTCCGGTCCCCTCATAGGCCTGGTACTGAACGTCCGATTGGGTCAAGCCGAAATCGAGGTCGCCCGTCTGGATGGAGTTGACGTTGAAGACCGAACCGCCGGTCGACTCCGTCGAGCATCGGATGCCGGTTTTCTGCCGGTCCTTGTTCATCAGTCGGCAAATGGCGCCGCCGACGGCATAGTAGACGCCGGTGACCCCGCCGGTGCCGACCGTGACGAAGCGCTGCTCGGCAGCGACGGATGGCAGCGCCAGCAGCATGCAGGCCGCCGCGCCGATCAGGGTTTTCATTGAACTGTACATGGTTGCTACCTCTCTGGTGGGTGTCCCGGCCCGTCGCCGATGACGCGTTGGAACTGGTTTGAGGCGGTCCGCGTCGTGCGGGTCAGGCCGCTGAAGCAATCGCAGCGTCGATTGCCTCACCGAGCCGTTCGACGATCCGATCGATATCCTGTTTGGAAATGATGAAAGGCGGCGCCACAAGCACATGAACGCCCCGCACACCGTCAATCGTCCCGGCCATCGGATAAATCATCAGGCCGCGGGCCATTGCTTCGCGCTTGATGCGGGCGTTGAGTTCAAGCCTCTGATCGAACGGCTCCTTGCTGGCGCGATCAACCACCAGCTCGATTCCCCTGAACAGACCCCGCCCGCGAATGTCGCCGACGTGATGGTGGTTATCGAAGCGTTGGTGCAGGCGTTCGTCCAGCTGCGCGCCCATTGCGCCGACATTGTCGAGCAGACGGTCGCGCCGGATGACCTCCTGCACGGCAAGGCCTGCCGCCGCTGCCGTTGGATGGCCCATATAGGTATGCCCATGCTGGAAGAAGCCCGAGCCTTGGGCAAAGGCGTCGAAGATATGCCGGCCGAGCAGCACCGCGCCAATCGGCTGGTAGCCACCGCCGAGTCCCTTGGCGATGGTCAGCAGGTCGGGAGCGATGCCGTCCTGTTCGCACGCATGCAGCGTGCCGGTACGGCCCATGCCGCACATCACCTCGTCGAGAATGAGCAGCACGCCGTAGCGGTCGCAAATCGCGCGAATGTGCTTGAAGTAGTCCGCGACCGGCGGCACCGCGCCGAGCGTGGCACCCACCACCGGCTCGGCGACAAAGGCGATGACCTCGTCCGGGCCGAGTTCGAGGATCTTGTCTTCGAGCTGCTGGGCGGCGCGCGCCGCATAGGCTTCGTCGCTTTCGCCATGCTTTTGATAGCGATAGGCGTAACAGGGGTCGATATGATGGGTCTCGATCAGCAACGGCCTGAACTGGGCGCGCCGCCATTCGTTGCCGCCGGTGGCGAGAGCGCCGAGCGTATTGCCGTGATAGCTCTGCCGGCGTGCGATGAGATGGCGCCGTTGCGGCTCGCCTTTCTCGACAAAATATTGCCTGGCCATCTTGAGCGCGGCCTCGACCGCCTCCGAGCCGCCGCTGACCAGATAGACGTGGTCCAAGCCTTTCGGCGCGTCCTCGACCAGCCGATCCGCCAAGCGCTCCGCCACCTCGGTGGTGAAGAAGCTGGTGTGGGCGTAGGCGATGCGGTCAAGCTGGGCGTGCAGCGCGGCAATCACGTCGGGATGGCCGTGGCCGAGACAGGACACGGCCGCGCCGCCTGATGCGTCGATGTAGGACTTGCCCTTGGCATCGAACAGTTCGATGCCTTGGCCGCGAACGGCGACCGGCAGCGTCGAGTGGATGGTTCGATGAAGAATGTGTGTCATCGACGGTCCCTCAGGGGCATTTTCTTCGGCGCACGCTGGTTCAGGTGGGTCTTGAGGGCGGCGCCCTGCTCATCGAAGCGTCGCAGCGATTCAACGGCGCCCTCGCCTGCCTGCCCTGCGACAAGAGCACCGAGGATCTCAGCAACGATGAAAGCTGGCGTCATGGTGTGGAAAAAGGACGGGCTGCCGGTCGGCACGACGACCAGGTGATCGGCAAGCAGCGCCAAGGGCGCTACCCCGCTGTCGGTGATCGCAATGACCGGTACGCCGCGGCCGGCAGCATACTCGACAAGCTCGATGGTGAAGCGCGTGTAGGGCAGGACGCTGGCGGCGATCAGCACGTCGTCCTTGGTCGCATGGGCCAGAGCGTCGCCGTCGGTTCCGCCGATGCCGTGCAGCAGCACCGACTTCTCGCCGATCAGCGACAGGATGTAATGCAGATGCCAGGCCACCGCATGGCTCGAGCGCAGGCCGAGGCAATAGACGCGCCTTGCCGCACTCAGCGCCCTGGCCGTCTCGACCAGACGGTCGATCGACCTGCCTTCGGCGAGATGGGAAAGCTGGCTGGAAATCGACTCCAGAATATCGGCCGCCAGCGCGTGGTCGCCCTTGAGCTTTTGGCTGGCCACCTGAAGGCCCGCCTTGCCGGCGAAACCGATTTCGCCGTCCCGGATCGCGGCGGCGTAGATATCGCGTACCGCCTCGTAGCCATCAAGGCCGAGATGCTGGGCCAGCCGCGTCATCGTCGCCGGCTGCACTCCTGCGTGCCGGGCCTGCTCGCGCATGGACAACAGCGCGACATCATACGGCTTGTCAAGGACATAGCGCGCAGCGGACCGAAGCTGCGCCGACATGCCGTCGAAGGCAGTGACGATCTGTCCAGCAAGCTCTCCCTGGTCCATGGATATTGCTAGCTCGCCAGCCCAGCGATTGCAACGTCTGTTTCAGTGTGATCAAAGATTGATTCATATGAATCTTGTCGCTCACAGAACGTCCCCATGAAGCCGGCCCATGGTCTCGACCGCATCGCCATAGCCGTCGCCCCGAATGGGGGACGTCGCAGCAAGGCCGACCATCCGGCGATTCCGCTGACACCAGCCGAACTTGCGAGGACGGCCGCGGAATGCGCCGATGCCGGTGCGGCTATGATCCACGTCCATGTTCGCGACAGAAGCGGCAATCATCTGCTCGACGCCGACGCCTACCGCCAGACGATCGCCGCCATCCGCGGTGCTGCCGGCGACCGCTTGATAATTCAGATCACCTCCGAAGCGCTCGGTATCTATTCGCCGGCCCAACAGATGGCCGTCGTACAAGATGTGAAGCCGCAAGCTGTCTCGCTGGCGCTTCGCGAGATCGTTCCTGATGCCGGATCGGAACTCGCCTGTGTGCGCTTCATGGCCTGGCTGCACACCGAGGGGGTTGCGCCGCAGATCATCCTCTATTCGCCCGAGGAGGCTGTCAGGCTTTCGGATATGCAGCAGCGCGGACTGATCCCCTGGGCAAGCATACCGGTTCTCTACGTGCTGGGCCGCTACACGCCGGGACAGGCGTCCGTTCCTGCCGATCTCCTGCCATTCCTCGCGGCGAACATGCCGCGCTTCGACCATTGGAGCGTCTGCGCCTTCGGCCGCAACGAAGCGGCGTGCGTGACCGCCGCCGCGTTGCTTGGCGGCCATGTCCGGGTCGGCTTCGAAAACAATCTTTTCCTTCCGGACGGCAGCATAGCCTCGTCCAACGCCGAACTGGTAGCGACCGTCGCACGCATACTCGCCGACTGCGGCGTCAAGATCGCCTCGGCCGCCGAGTTGGCGGCTCAATGGAACGCGCCGTTTCGTTCCGTATGACAAACCAAAGCCTATTTTCGGCGGCAAGCTCGCGCAAGGCATAGAGAGGCGGCTGCAATGTCATCGCCACGGAAGAACGACGCGTCCCCGCCCGCGGCGCGGCGATTGCAACAACAGTGCCGGTCGTTGTAACCATTCCGGCCGCTTGATATTGGAGGAGACGCAGCATGGACCGATTCACCGGCGGTTGCCTGTGCGGCAACGTCCGAATTATCGCGTCGGGGCGCCCATACCGGGTCGGCCTTTGTCACTGTCTTGACTGCCGCAAGCATCATGGCGCCCTTTTTCACGCTTCCGCGATTTTTCCTGAGGATGCGGTGACGATCGACGGCGAAACGCGCGACTACGCCGGGCGGTTTTTCTGTCCCCGCTGCGGCTCCTCCGTTTTCGGACGCACCGCAGACGAAATCGAAGTAAACCTGGGGTCCCTGGATGCGCCTGACCAGCTGATGCCAACCTACGAAAGCTGGATCATCCGACGCGAGTCCTGGTTGCCGCCGTTTCCGCTCACCAGACGGTACGAGCGCGATCGTGACGCCACGGGTCGCTTTGAGGAATAGGTCGCAGGAACGGTGCCGAGGAGGCAACGACATCAGAACATGGATTTTCACAGGCCGCCTGCTCACGCCGCTAAAATGTGAACTTGCATGCTTACAAGGTGCGCTGCCTTCATCCACATTGCCCCATGGGCATTCGTGAGCGCCTAAGGCGACCCGTGACAGCCAAGGCGCCGGACCTTAGAGGAGGATCGCAGGGGATGGGATTCATCGTCGCGATCCTGACGCAGGCTTTGTACAGAGCGCCGCGTTCAAAGCTGGCCGTTTAGGAGGTCACGCCGGAAGATCGGCCTTGCGGAAGCCATCAACGAAATGCCCAAGCAGCGCAGCGTCGTGGAATGGCTCTGTCGTGGTCCAGTGGCCCGCCGCCTCGAAACGATGATCACAGGCTAGTGGTCGCGGCGACAATCAACCCGCCCAAGACGGCGACATTGATGGTGAAGCCGGTACGAAGCGCTTCGCGTTCATCGCCGCTGTAGCGCCAGAAGTTGAGCGCCATGAACGACGCCGCAATGGTGAATACGGCCAAGGTCGCGGCGGGAAAGGGTCCACCAAGGCCCGCTGCTAGGCAAAAGCCGCCTGCGATCTCCAGCACCGATCCGGCCGCGAGAAGAGGCCTGGGAGCAGGAAAGCCCCGCTCGGCCAGGGACGCTGTAACTGCCCGGAACCTGAGGAAATGCTCGGCGCCCGCCCAGATAAAGACGCCGCCGAGCAAAACCAATCCAAGGTGGTGGAGGAACGCGATCATTCCTTGCTGCCGTCCTCGGTGTAAACCGCTAGCTCGTAACCATCCGGATCCGCGAAATGAAAGCGCCGGCCGCCGGGGAACCCATAAATCGGCCTGACGATCGTGCCTCCCGCTTCCTCGACCCGCTTGACCGTTGCCGGCAAATCATCGGCATAGAGAATGACGAGCGGGCCTCCTCCGGACCTCGCTGGGCCAGCGGCGAAGCCACCTGACAAGCGCCCGTCGTTGAACTCGCAATATTGCGTGCCGTAGTCAGTGAAGGTCCAGCCGAAGGCCTTTCCGTAGAAGTCGCGTGACCGCTGAATGTCTTTCACGTTGAATTCGACGTAGTCGATCCGTTGATCGTTGTTGTTGCTCATGATGCATACCTCTCGTGTGGTGTACGACGGCGAAAGATAAGCACGCATCTCGCCTGCCGGATTGAACAAAACGGCCATCGACGTATGGCTTCACACGGCGCCGCCGAGGCGATGCATCTGACATGATTATTCACCTACCCTCTTCCTTCCGGCCGGAAGAAACAACCGATTCTTGCAACCGTTTTCGATTGGCAGACGTTGTCGGTCGTGCAGATTGTTGTCTCGAGCGACGGCGGGCGCAGCCACTGCGTCGGTTCACCGCCGGTAATCCGAAGAGGAGCGAGATGAGCGATCCCGTCCCAGCGCAGGCAACGGGTTCATTTCAGCAACGTCCAGCGTCGGCGCGGCTTCACGGGAGCTTTGCTTCGGTGTGGGCGCATCGAATGGACCCGGCGGGCGCACCGCCAATCGTCGTCATGCCCGATGCAACGATCGACCTGCAATGGATCGGAGGCAGCTTCCGAATTGCCGGCCCCGACAAGGAGCCGCAGACCGAGGTCCTGGCGGCAGGCGAGATCGTGATCGGCTTGCGCTTTCATCCTGCCACGGCGGCGGCATGGCTCGGCGTGCCACAAATCGAGCTTGTCGGCCAGAGGCTGTTGCTCGACGATTTATGGGGCGCGCGAGCCCGGCGCCTCGCCAGCCGCGTGCGCGCAGGCGACAATCTCGAGGATCTGGCCTGTTCGCTCGAACAGGTCGTCGCCGAGGAGGCGGCCTCCCGCGCGCCAGACGTTCCCATGCAGGCGGCATATCGCCTGATCGAGCGCGGGCCGCCACCCGACGCGCCGCTCGTCCCTTGGTTGATGCGCGCACTCGAGATGAGCGAAAGGACGTTGCGCCGGCGCTTCGACGAGAGCTTCGGCTATGGCCCCAAGACGCTTGACCGTATCCTCCGCTACCAGCGCTTTCTGCGGCTTTCGAGCCAATCAAACAGCGCCACGGCCATCCTGGCAGCCGAGGCGGGCTATTCCGATCAGGCGCATCTTGTCCGCGAGAGCCGACGCCTGACGGGAAGCACCCCGCGACAGATTCATCACCTGCTGCAGAACGGGTGAAACCACGTCGCGCTCTTCATTGGCCGTTTTGTTCAATTCGTCACTGTCGCCCGACTTTATCCTGGTGTCTCCGACAACCAGAGGAGATCGCCATGAAACCGCGCATTTCGGTTTTGACTATCGCTGTCGCCAACCTCGAGAGTTCTCTGGCGTTCTACCGCGACGGTCTCGGCTTGCCGACGGAAGGGATCATCGGCCGCGAGTTCGAGCATGGCGCCGTCGCGTTCTTCACGCTGTCCGGCGGGTTGAAGCTCGCGATCTGGGCGCAGGACGACCTCGCCTACGACACTGGCCTGCCCAAGGCGCCGATCAGCTCGACCTCGTTCACAGTCGGACACAACGTTGTGCGCCGCGAAGAAGTCGATCAAGTGATGGATGAGGCCGCTCGCGCCGGAGCCGAGATCATCAAGCCTGCCCGGGACACGTTCTTTGGCGGATATGCCGGATACTTCCGCGATCCGAACGGACACCTGTGGGAGGTCGTCTGGAACCCCGCCAACATACCGAATGAGGACGCTCTCTGAGGGCAGGTATGGCCCTGTAGGATCGGGCCGTTCCGGTCATTCCCGGTGCTGGCAAATTCTATCGGCATCGGGGCGGGCGGCCTGCTTTCCCTGGCAAACGAAGCCAGTTCGACGGCAGTCCACCAGCATAATCTTACGGGGCTGATTATGTAGCTCTATCCAGATTCGCCTCGCCTGCATGGCGCATCATGCGGCGGAAGCTCATTGAGATATGCGCCCGCCTTATGTGCCCGATGGACTCCCAGTCGCCGATTTCGGCCGCGGCAAGGACCTCTTCCATTTCGCGGCGGAATGCGGTGAATTCCTCGACGAGGCCCAATTGCGGCATCAGCTTCAGGACGACGCGCGCGACCTGAAAATACAGGCGCTCGCTGATCTCGCGCAGTGGCTGGTTGCCGGTCATCGCCGTGAGCTCGTAGAAAAAATCCATGTTGAGGCGCAGGAAAGCGCGCTGGTCGGGATTGAGTATATCGGCATCGCAGCGCGCGATGAGCGCCCGTATCCGGTCAAGATCGTCCGCCGTGCGCGGAATCGGCGAAAGCTTGCCGACGAGGAGCGCCAGCTCCAGGCGCAAATGATAGACCTGCTGCAATTCCTCGATGTCGACGTCGGTGACGATCGTGCCGACGCCGTGGACGGATTGAACCAGACCCTCGGATTCAAGGCGCGCCAGCACGCGCCGGACCGGCGTGCGGCTGATCTGGAATTCCTGGGCAAGTTCTTCCTCGGACAGGTGGCTTCCCGGCGCATAATCGAGCAGGCAGATGCGGTCGCGCAATATCCGGTAGATGCGCTCGAACCGCTCCCGCGCGGAGAGCGGGCGCGGCGGCGCGGCGGTCACCGTCGTGGGCGGCTTGGCCTCTGTCTCGATCGTCACCCAGCCTCCAGGACAGCATGCAGGAATTGCCGTGTCCGCTCGTTCTTGGGAGCACCAAACAGTTCGCTTGGCGGCCCCTGCTCGCAGATCTTGCCTTGATAGAAGAAACAAACGCGGTCGGAAAACTCCTTGGCGAAGCCCATCTGATGGGTGACCATCAGCATGGTGAGATCATGCTCGCGCCCGATTTGCCTTATCACCTGCAGCACTTCGCCGACAAGCTCCGGGTCGAGCGCCGACGTCACCTCGTCGAACAGCATGATCTTGGGCCGCATTGCCAGCGCCCTGGCGATGGCGACGCGCTGCTGCTGGCCGCCAGAAAGCTGTGACGGATAGTGGTCCTTCTTCTGGGCCAGACCGACCAGCTCCAGCAGTTCGGCCGCTCTTGCCTCGGCGTCCGCCCGCTTCATTCCGAGCACCGTTATCGGCGCCTCGATGCAGTTCTGCATCGCTGTCATATGCGGAAACAGGTTGAACGACTGGAACACCATGCCGATTTTGGCGCGGATCTTGCGGATGTGGGCGAGATCGGCGGGAACAAGCTTGCCGTTCCTCTCCATATGGGTCAGCGGCTCGCCTTCGACCCAGATGACGCCGTCATTGATCGTCTCCAGCGTCATCAGCATGCGCAGCACCGTCGTCTTGCCCGAACCCGACGGACCGATGACGGAGACTTTTTCGCCGCGCGCTATTTCGAGATTGAGCCCGTCGAGAACGGTTAACGTGCCGTAGCGTTTCGATACATTGTCGAAGCGGACCATCGGTTGTTCAGTCATCGGGTGGTCCTCCGGTTGAGCAGCCCTTCGAGGGAGCGGATGAGCGCCGCCGAAACCAGGCTCATGGCAAGGAAAAACAGGCCGACCAGCGTGATCGGCTCGGTGTAGCGGAACGTTTCGGAGCCGATGATCTTGGCGGTCTGCATCAGTTCCATCACGGCGATTGCGGAAAGCAACGGCGTTTCCTTGAACAAGGCCACCAGATAATTGCCGAGCGCCGGAACGATCGGCGGGATCGCCTGCGGAATGATGATGTCGCGGAACGTCGTCCAGGACGAGAGATTGAGCGCGATCGAAGCTTCCCACTGGCCGCGATGGATGTTGTCGAAACCGGCGCGATAGACCTCGGAGCAATAGGCGGCGTAGTGGATGCTGATGGCCAGCACCCCGGCGGTGAAAGCGTCGAGCACGACACCGAATTTCGGAAAGACGAAATAGAGAAAGAATATCTGGATGAGCAGCGGGGTCGAGCGGATCAGCTCGACCAGCACCGAAATCGTCCAGCTGGTCCATGGCACGGCGATGCGGACAACGGCCAGCACCAGGCCGAGCGAGGCGGCAAGCGCAAAGCCGATCAGCGTCGCTTCGATGGAAATGACGGCGGCGCGGGCAAGCACCGGCAGGATTTCCAGGGCAAATCCCCAATCCCAGATCATGCCGCCTTCCCCCGCGCCAGTCCGAGCGACGCTCGCCTTTCAAGAAGCCGCATGCCGATGGTCACAACCAGCGACATTGCCAGGTACATCAAAAGAACGAGGGTGAAGATCGGAATGGTCTTGAACGTGTTCTGGTTCATTTGCTGCGCCTTGAAGGCGAGATCCGAAAGCGTGATCAGCGAGACCAGCGCCGTCGATTTCAGAAGCTCGATGAACAGATTGCCCCAGGGCGGGATCATCGCGACAAAGGCCTGCGGCAGGATGATCCGGCGCAGCATCTGCGGGCGGCTCATGTTCAATGCAGTACACGCTTCCCACTGGCCGCGGGCGACGGACTGGATCGCGCCGCGCACGCACTCCGATCCGTAAGCGCCGACATTGAGGCCGAGCGCCAGCACCGCCACAACGAATGCGTTGATCGTGACGCCGAATTGCGGGAGCACGAAAAACAGCCAGAACAATTGCACCAGTGCCGACGTTCCGCGGAAGATCTCGACGTAAACCGTGGCCAGCCATCTGAGCGGCGTCGGGCCATACATCCTTGCAAGTGCCGCAAGCACGCCCATGATAATTGCCAGCAGGCTGCCGAGGACGGCGATCTCGACCGTCAGGACCGCGCCTTGCAGCAGCCCCGGCATGAACACTCTATAGCTTTCCTGTGTTGCCAACGCGCCGATCACGACTAGCGCGATGACCAGCATGGCAATGAGCGTACGGATTCCCATGCGATTCCCCCGGGAAAAAAGGGCGGCGCTTTCGCGCCGCCAGCAGTTGGGAACCTATTTGCCAGCGCAGAGCTCTGCGGTGGTCTTGTTGGGCAGATAATCCTTGCCGAAGCCGAGTGGCTCGACCAGCGCGATATGCTCCGGCGAACCGATGAACTTCTTCAGCTCGGCGTTGAAAGCCTGCTGCAGGTCGGTGTCTTCCTTGCGGAAGCCGAAGCCGCCATGGCCTTTCACCGACTTGCCGGCGACCTCGCCGAAGGGCTTGGTCGATTCGACACCGTCGGCCTTCTTGGCCATGTCGGCGATCGAAAGGGCGGTAAGCGCGGCAGCATCGGCGCGGCCCGACTGGACGGCGGCGACCAGGCTGGACTGGTCGGGCAAGGAGACGATCTGCCCATCGGCAACGCCCGCTTCCTTGGCGAAGCCGCCTTCGACGGCGCCGGCCATCACGGCAAGCTTGAGATCCGGATTGTCCTTGATGCTGGAAAAATCCTTGATGCCTTTCGGATTGCCTTTTGCCACCAGCATAGCCTCGCCGATGCCGTAGGACGGCTCGGAGTAGTTGATCTCGGCGCAGCGCTTCGGGGTGATGAACATGCCGGCGGCGATGATATCGAAGCGGCCGGCCTTGAGACCTGGAATGAGCGAGCCGAATTCGGTCAAAACACCGTCGACCTGCGGTATGCCCATCTTGGCGAGCACCGCCTTGGCGACTTCCGGCGCCTCGCCGGTCAGCTTGCCGTCTGGCGTGGCGTAACCGAACGGCGCCTCGTTGGCGAAACCGACGCGGATGTAGCCGTCCTTCTTGGCCCGTTCGAGGGTGGTTTCCGCGTGAGCGGACAGCGAGGTCAATGACGTCGCGGCGAGCGCGATGCAGGCAGCCGCTTTCACGACCATGCGGCGCGATATCGATGAATTGAACATGCTTTTCTCCCATTGGACAACTGTGGATGGTT
The DNA here is from genome assembly GCF_040320845.1 of Mesorhizobium sp. M0601. Lineage (NCBI taxonomy): Bacteria > Pseudomonadati > Pseudomonadota > Alphaproteobacteria > Hyphomicrobiales > Phyllobacteriaceae > Mesorhizobium > Mesorhizobium sp. M0601. Next base: position 49,475 of record NZ_JAMYQK010000022.1, on the reverse strand, counting down.
CCCAGGGCGCGGCCTTCTTCGAGGTCGGCGCCTGCTTGATCAGACGTATACAACTGCCCTAGACATTTCGCAAGCAGAGATATAGAAACCATGGAAATTCGGCGATAATTCGTAGTTAGCCAACAAATTGACGTCGAGTTGTGCACAATTTGGGCCTGCTTGCCCATATTTTATCAAAGGGCAAGCGGCGTACTGGAAGGCAGGATTTCGGTGGCGACCGCGAAGGGCTTCGGGACATTCACGCAAGCGGAGTATGGGCAGCGCCTCGCCGGCGTGAAGACACGCATGCAACAAGCCGGCTTCGATCTCATCGTCTGTCAGGATCCAGCCAACATGTGCTGGCTGACCGGCTATGACGGATGGTCGTTCTACGTTCCGCAGTGCGTGCTCGTCCATCTGGAGGAGGACCGGCCGATCTGGTTCGGCAGGGCGCAGGATGCCAAGAGCGCACGCCTGACCACCGGCCTGCCCGAGACAAACATCGTGCCGTTCTCGGAACGGCTGGTGCAGCAGCCCGTCGAACACCCTTATGACGAACTCGCCCAACTGATCCGGTCGCGCGGCTGGGGAAAGGCCCGTATCGGCGTCGAGATGGACGCGCATTATTACACTGCGCGCTGCCACGCCCACCTTGTCGAGGGGCTGCCCGACGCGCATTTCGCCAACAACCACGATCTCGTTAACTGGGCGCGGCTGGTCAAATCCGAAGCCGAGCTGGTGCTGATCCGCGAGGCGGGTGCGATCTGCACGCATGCCATGAACCGCGCCATCGGGAAAATGCGGCCCGGTGTGCCTCAGAACCATGTCATTGCGGAAATCTATCACGCGCAGATCATGGGGGTGCCCGGAGCGGGCGGCGACTATGCCGCGATCTGTCCGCTGATGCCCGTCGGCGAGGGCACCAGCACGCCGCATCTGACGTGGTCCGACGCGCCGCTGCCGGACAGCGGCCCCGCCATTCTGGAGATTGCCGGCGTGAGGCGCCGCTATCACGCGGCGCTGACGCGGACCATACATTTCGGCAAGCCGCCGCTAGCCATCCTCGACATGGCCAAGGCAATCGTCGAGGGTGTCGACGCCGGCCTCGAGAAGGCGCGCCCCGGCTACACCGCCGAACAGGTGGAAGCCGCCTGGCAGGCAGTCCTGCGACGGAACGGGCTGAAGAAGGAAAGCCGGGTCGGCTATCCGGTCGGGCTCGCATACCCGCCCGATTGGGGTGAACGCACCGCAAGCCTTCGTCCCGGCGATACTACCGAGATGCAGTCCGGGATGTGCTTCCATTTCATGGCCGGCGTCTGGCTCGACGATTTCGGCATCGCCATCTCGGAGTCGTTCGTCGTCACGGAACGCGGCGGCGAACGCCTCTGCGACGTGGCGCGCGACCTCATCGTCATCGACTGACATGGCGGCCGGGAAACCGGCTGCCGAAAAGACCATGCCCGCCAGCAAGCCGGCAACAAGCACGAGGACGCCCGATGGACCGCAATCCGTTTTCCGAAGCCGAAATCGCCGGCCGCCTGGCAAAGGTCCGTACTGCACTGATCGAGCGGGAGCTCGACGCGGCGGTGTTTGCCTCGCCGGAGAACGTCTTCTATCTCACCGGGCTTGATCACTGGGGGTATTTTGCCCCTCACCTGCTGATCGTTCCACTCCAGGGAAACCCCGTCCTGGTCACCCGCTCGATGGAGAAGGTGACGATCGAGAAGCAGGTGAAGGCAGCGGAATTCCGCGGCCACTCCGACAGCGAAACGGCGGCCGACCTTGCCGCGCGGGTGCTTGCGGAGCTCGGCCTGTCGGGCAAGCGGATCGGCCTCGAATACTGGACGGCCGGCCTTAGCCATGGACTTGCCGTGGCGCTCCAGACGCAAGCCGATGCAACGTGGAGCGATGTCTCCGGTCTGATCGACGAGATGCGGCGGGTGAAGAGCGCCGAAGAACAGGCGCTGATGCGGCGTGCCGCAAAGGTGACGGACGCCGCCGCCGGTGCCGCGATCGCCGCGATCTCCGATGGCGCTTCCGAACAGGAGGTCGCCGCCCAATGTGTTTCGGCAATGATCCGCGCCGGCGGTCATGCGCCGGGCTTCGGACCGTTCATCCGCCCGGCCGCGCGCCTGGGTGAAGAGCACACGACCTGGGGCGACGGAATCTACCGCAAGGGCGAGCCGGTCTTTGTCGAACTGTCCGGGTGCATCTCGCGCTACCATGCCCCGCTCGGCCGGCTCGTTCGCATCGGCCACATCAGCGATGAAGACGCCGCAATGGCGGAGGTGACCGCCAAGGCCTTCAACGCGGTCGTCGAGGCGCTGCGCCCGGGCGCCAAGGCGCGTGATGTTTACGCCGCCTGGCAGGCCGTCGCCGACGAGGCCGGCCTTTCCCACTATCGCCGCCATCACTGCGGCTACCTTGTCGGCGCCGGCCAGCCGCCGTCATGGACCGGCGGCAATTCGGTGACCGGCTTGCGACACGATTCCGACCTCGAGATCGAAACGGGGATGAGCTTCCACATCCTGTCATGGCTGATGGGAACGGGTCACGGCAATGACTTCGTCTCCAACACGGTGCTTTTGACCGACGCGGGCGCCGAAGTGCTCACCCGCACGCCGGCCGGCCCGATCGTTCGATAGGCCCGCACGCATGGCGCGCTACTCGGCACTCTCGATTTTCCGCAACGCGCTCGCCGGCCAGAAGAATTGGCAGCGCGCCTGGCGTGCGGCGGAGCCAAAACCGTCCTATGATGTGATCGTCATCGGCGGCGGCGGACACGGCCTCGCCACCGCCTTTTACCTCGCCGAGAACCACGGCATCCGTAACGTCGCCGTACTCGAAAAGGGCTATGTCGGCGGCGGCAATGTCGGCCGCAACACCACCGTCATCCGCTCCAACTACCTGCTCGACGGCAACACCCAGTTCTACGAATTCTCGATGAAGCTCTGGGAGGGCATGTCGCGCGCGCTGAACTTCAACGTCATGTTCTCGCAGCGCGGCCAGCTCGTCACGGCGCATTCGGCCGATCAGCTCGACGGCTTCAGCCACCGCGCCAATGTCATGCGGCTGAATGGCATTGATGCCGATATCCTCGACCGCGACGAGGTGCGCCGTCTCGTGCCCTATCTCGATTTTTCCGACACCGCCCGCTTTCCGATCCATGGTGCCATCTTCCAGGGCCGGGCGGGCACGGCGCGCCACGACGCCGTCGCCTGGGGCTATGCGCGCGCCGCCGACAGCCATGGCGTCGACATAATCCAGAACTGCGAAGTGACAGGCTTCCTCCGCGACCGCGACAGTATCGTCGGCGTCGAAACGACGAAAGGCCGGATCGGCGCCGGCAAGGTCGGCCTCGCTGTTGCCGGTCATACATCCGTGCTCGGTGCCAAGGCCGGCCTTGACCTGCCGATCGAAAGCCACGTCCTGCAAGCCTTTGTCACCGAGCCGCTGAAGCCGCTGGTAGATCACGTCGTCGCTTACGGCGCCGACCATTTCTACGTCAGCCAGTCCGACAAGGGCGGACTGGTCTTCGGCGGCAATCTCGACGGCTACAATTCATACGCCCAGCGCGGCAATCTCGGCGTCGTGCGCGAGGTGGCGGAGGCGGCGATTGCTTTGATGCCGTGCATTTCGCGCGTCCGTCTGCTGCGCCACTGGGGCGGCGTCATGGACATGACTCCCGATGCCAGCCCGATCATCTGCCCGACGCCGATCGACGGCCTCTATCTCAATGGCGGCTGGTGCTATGGCGGCTTCAAGGCGACGCCGGCTTCCGGCTGGTGCTTCGCCCACACGATCGCCACCGGCAAGCCGCATCCCCTGATCGCGGCCTACGGACTCGATCGTTTCCGCACCGGCCACACGCTCGATGAGGCCGGTGTCGGCCCTTCCGCCTGGCTGCAATAGGAGGCGGGACAAAATGCTGCGCATCGAATGCCCCTGCTGCGGCCCGCGCGACCATGACGAGTTCCGCTATGGCGGCGATGCCTCGGTCACGCGTCCAACCCATGACGATGCCGATCCGGAGGCCTGGTACCGCTACGTCTATATCAGGACAAACCCGGCCGGCCCGCACCGTGAATTCTGGCAGCACGTGACCGGCTGCCGGCAATGGCTGGTGGTCGAACGCGACACCCGCAACCACGCGATCGCATCCGTCGACTTCGCCAGGAAATCGACTGTCAGGAAACAACCGGCATGAGTTCGAACCGCAAACGCCTGCCAGCGGGTGGCCGCATCAGTCGCGAGGTGCCGGTAGATTTCACCTTCGATGGCCGCAAGCTGATTGGGTATCGCGGCGACACGCTCGCCTCCGCGCTGCTCGCCAATGGCGTCACCCTGGTCGGTCGCAGCTTCAAATATCATCGCCCGCGCGGCATTTTTTCCGCCGGGCCCGAAGAGCCGAATGCGCTGGTTACGCTCGGGAGCGCCGGCAGGCGCGAGCCGAACCTGCCGGCTGCGACGCTGGAACTCGCCGACGGCATGGTCGTGGAGAGCCAGAACCGCTGGCCGTCGCTTGCCTTCGACGTGCAAAGCGTCAACGGCCTTTTCGCGCCGTTTCTGTCCGCCGGCTTCTACTACAAGACCTTCATGGGCCCGACGCGCCGCGCCTGGATGTTTTACGAACATTTCATCCGCAAGGCGGCCGGCCTGGGCAGAGCCGCCACCGGCCCCGATCCCGACCGCTACGAGGTTCATCATGCCTTCGCCGATGTCGCTATCGTCGGCGGCGGCCCGGCGGGATTGTCGGCGGCGCGGGCGGCCGCCGCGGCCGGCGCGCGGGTCGCGCTGATCGAGCAGGATTTCCTGCTTGGCGGCCAGCTTCTGGCGGAACCGTCCGACAGCGCAGCGGCCGCATGGCTGAGGCAGGCCGCGGCCGAGTTGGAGGGCTTCGAAACCATCACGCTGATGAAGCGGACGACGGCTTTCGGCAGCTATGACGGCAATGTCCTTGGACTGGTCGAACAGCGCGATCCGACCGATCCGAAGCCGGCCGGCGAGGCCCGGCAAACGGTCACTATGCTGCGCGCCCGCTCGATTGTTTTTGCCACCGGCGCCATCGAGCGGCCGATCGTGTTCTCGAACAATGACCGGCCCGGCGTGATGCTTGCCTCGGCCGCCCGGACCTATCTCAACCGTTTCGCCGTCCTGCCGGGCAGGAAAATCGTCGTCGCCACTAGCAATGACGGTGCCTGGCGCACCGCCTTCGACTATGCCGCAGCCGGCGCGGAGGTGACGGTTGCTGATCTGCGCGCCGTCCCGCCCGCAGCACTTGCCGCGGAAGCCGCACGGCTCGGCGTGGTGGTGCGGGCCGCAACGCGCATCGTCGACCTGCACGGCCGCCATACCGTCAGGCGCGTAACGCTCAATGGACCGGAGGGACAATCCTCGGCCGCCTGCGACCTGGTCTGCATCTCCGGCGGCTGGTCGCCAACCGTGCATCTCACCTCCCACCTCGGTGTCAAACCTGTCTATCGCGACGACATTGACGGCTTCGTGCCGGGCGTCTTTTCAGCCAGCCAGTTCGGCGCCGGCGCAATGATAGGAGCTTATGCGACCGCCGCTGCCGTCGAGCACGGCCATCGGGCCGGCATCGAAGCGGCAGCCTCCTGCGGCAAGTCGGCGCCGGTGCCCGCTCCATCGAAACTCGATCTCGATGAGACCGCCTCGACCGTGCTTCGCGAAGCCCTGCCCGCTGGACGCGGAAAGGCCTTCGTCGATTTCCAGATGGACGTGACGACCGGGGATATCGAGCTCGCCCATCGTGAGGGCTATGAATCGGTCGAGCATCTGAAGCGCTACACCACGCTCGGCATGGGCACCGATCAGGGCAAGACCAGCAATTTTCCCGCACTTGCCGCCATGGCAGCGCTGCGCGGCGCAACGATTCCCGAGACCGGCACCACGACCTTCCGCCCGCCCTATACGCCGGTGGCGATCGGCGCGCTTGCCGGACGCGCCGTCGGCCATCATTTCAAGCCGATCCGCCGCACGCCGATGCACGACTGGCACATGGCGAATGGCGCCGAGATGCTCGAGGTCGGGCTCTGGATGCGGCCCTATTTCTACCGGCAGTCGGGCCGCGACGTGAACGAGGCCTATGTTGCCGAAATGCGTACCGTGCGTCAGGCCGCGGGGCTGATGGACATCTCCACGCTCGGCAAGATCGATGTCCAGGGCCCGGATGCGGCAATCTTCCTCGACCGCGTCTATGCCAACGGCTTTGCCAAACTGGCGATAGGCCGCGCCCGCTACGGCGTCATGCTGCGCGACGACGGCATCGTCTTCGACGACGGCACCACGACGCGGCTAGCGGAAAACCGGTTCTTCATGACCACGTCGACCGCCAAGGCCGCCGATGTGCTGTCGCGTCTCGAATTCCTGCTCGACACGGCCTGGCCGGATTTGCGCGTGGCCGTTACCTCGGTCAGCGATGAATGGGCGGCGATGTCGGTTGCCGGGCCCAACAGCCGCGCAATCCTCGGTGTTGCTTTTCCTGGTCTCGACGTTTCCGACGCGGCGCTTCCGCATATGGGGCTACTCGAAAGCGAGTGGCAGGTCCGTGGGCTCCGCATCCTGCGCCTCAGTTATTCCGGCGAGCGCGCTTACGAAGTCTATGTCGGCGCCACTGCCGGTGAACAGCTCTGGAGCCGCTTGCTCGAAGCCGGCAGACCCTTCGACCTGAAGCCTTACGGTGTCGAGGCGCTCGGCGCGCTGCGGGTCGAAAAGGGCCATGTCGCCGGACCGGAGATCGATGGGCGCACGACGCTCGACGATCTCGGCCTCGGCCGCATGGCCGGCAAGCGCAGCGGCTTCGTCGGCGATGTACTGCGCCGCCGCCAGGCCTATCAGGCGCCTGAGCGCCAGCGGCTGGTCGGACTGGAATGCGCCGAAGACGGCAAGCGCCTCCGCGGCGGGGCGATCCTGTTCCTGCCCGACGACAAGATCGAGGGCCATGGCCGCGGCCGGGTGACCTCGATCACCTTTAGCCCAGAACTCGACCGCTATGTCGGATTGGCCCTGCTTGCCGGTGATGTCGCGGCAGAAGGAAGCGAGGTCGTGGCGGTCTATCCGATGAAGGCCGAAACGGTTCGCGCCCGCGTTGTCTCGCCGGTATTCATCGATCCGCAGGGAGAACGGCTGCATGGCTAGCTTGACCTCTTCTCGGGATTTCAGTCTGTCCGTGGCGGATTGTCCGCTTATCCAGATCGAGGGCTGGGACGCGACACTGAGACAATTCGAAAAGAGCGTCTCGGCGTCGCTCAACACGAAACTTCCCGCTTCGGTGGGAGAGACGGTTCGCCACAAGGGCCTTTTGACCATCCGCGTTGCACCTCGCCGCCTTTGGCTGGCTCTCGACGAAGGCACAGAAGCGCCAGCCCTTGTCGTCGACCCCGATCTCGGCTGTTCCGTGCCCCTTGGGGAAGGTCGTGTTCGTTTGAAAATGGCCGGCCCTGGTATCGCAAGGCTTCTGTCCGGCTGCATTGCCGTCAACTGGCACGCGCCGACCGCCGCTCCGGGCCGCGCCGTGCAAACATCCTTCCATCACGTGCCCGTGCTCTTCCTGCGCACCGGCGAGACCGCGTGCGAACTCATCGTGCCGCGAAGTTTTTCGCGAAGCCTCTCGGATTGGATTGCCGACGGCTAGCCAATACCGGTTCTTCGGGCAAGGGCCGGCTTTAGCGGCGATCCAAGCCGCCATCACGAAGCCATCTACTCTCTTGCCGGCCAGTCCTGCAGGAGCGTAATCCCAAACTTCGGCGCGGCTACTTTGAGCCGCTCGATATCGGCAGGCGTCGGCGGCCCGACCACCTCTCCCTTGCTGCGTTCATGGCCACCTTCGGCAAGAAACTGCTCGAACACACTTGGCGTGTCTATCAGGATATAGCGAACGAGCTGGTTGCCGGGATTCATAAGCTGGTGCGGGATGCCCCGCTTCAAAAACATGCTCTCGCCGGGCGAGAGCGTTCGGACCACACCGTCCACAATTGCGGTCAAGTGCCCTTCGATGACGTAGACCGTCTCGTCGTCATTCGCATGAACATGGATTGGCGTTTTGGTGTGCCCGTCGCTTCTGTTTTCGAACAGACTCAACAAGCCTCCCGTCTGTTCGCCGGAGACCAGTCGCTTCATGACGATGCCCGCGAGCACGAATTCTTTTGGTTCAACATCCGTCATTGATCCAATCCTGCCAGGCACATTTGGTGGGCCGTCAAGCAGACGAGCTGCGCAGCGACATCCGGCAAACGTCGAACTGGCTCGCGGGTTCCCGGTCGCCGGAGTTCCCTCTTCCCAAGCTCCGTTTGGACGAAAAGACGGCTTCGTTGTCACCGGACATGCAGGCCGACATCCGCCAATTCGAGGGCGCCGCAGAGGTCCGCCTAACTGACGGCAAAGCTGCAACGTGCTGCCAGGCTCTCGCCGGGCCCAAGCACCGACAGTCCATTCCATTTGTCGATCGAACCCCGATTATGAGCATCGACAACATGACTGACCGGTTCAAAACAGAAGAAGTCGCTCTCGTCCGATGGCGAATAGACCAGGTACAAATTCAAGGGCGATGAAGCTTCAATCCGCAGGCTGCAACTGTGCTCTGGCCAAGATATGGAGGCGACACCATCCCAGCCAGCGAACACATTGTTTATCCATCCGCTCGGCAAGGCGGCCGGGGCGCCGAAATCCCAGTCGGGACGGGTTTTGACATCCACAAATCGTTCAGGGAGATGGTTGGGCCGTTCGAGGCAAACCTGTGATGCCGCGGCGTGAAGCGTGGTCAACGCTGTTCTCGGGAACCATGGATGGATGCCAAGCCCGAACGGCAATCTGATCGAGGCCCGATTGACGATGCGAAGTTTCAGCTCGAGCCCGTGTCCGGCCAGCGCGTAGCTCACCTCGGCGCGATATCGGTATGGGCCGGGCCCGTTGCTGATGAGCGACAGCTTTGCGTTGTCCTGCGTTACGCTGTCGACGTCCCACTCGCTCGAAAATCCATTGCCGTGAATGGGAAAGGGCTCGCCTGCAACATTGGCAGGCAGTTCGTGGAATTTGCAGTCGAATGTGAACCCGCCGCCCGAGATGCGATTTGACCATGGCAAAAGCAGGTTGCAGGCAAGGTCGAACGGGTTGCTGCTCCCGCCGTTCGGCCAAGGCCTGAAGAGCGGCACGCGTCCATGGTCCAGTCTCGCAAGACCTGCCCCAAGCGATGGGACGATTTCAGCAGACAGGTCTCCGCTTCTGATCTTGATCGTCCCGACCATCCGCTTCAGACGGTACTGGCCTTGGCAGCGGCGATCGGCTGTTGATGGCGGCCTTTGCGAGCCACTGCAAGAAGGTCGTTCGACGCGATCCCGATGAGCGCCTTCATCTGATCGTGTGCATCGTCGGCCCTCCGCATCCTGATTGCCTCCAGCACGTCGCCATGCGCGCTCAGCGTCTGCTGGTAATTAGCGGTGGCCGATGTGGTCAAGCGGAAGGAGAAGCTGAGGGCGGCCGCAAGCATATTGCCGAGATTGGCGAACACCGGGTTGCGGCTGGCACGCAGGATGGCCGTATGAAACCTGACGTCGGCATCGAGACACGCAGCGAGATCGTCCTGCGGAGCAATGCGCATGGCTTCATAGGCCGCTTCGATGACCGCGAGATCGCCTGACGTCGCCATCTTGGCCGCAAGTTGGGCGGCAGCGGGTTCAATGACCAGCCGCGCCTCGATCAATCCTCGGACGAAATCGAGATCGGGCTCGATATCGCGCATCCATTCCAGAACCTGTGCATCCAGCCTGTTCCATTCGCTCGACACGCGCACACGCGTCCCGGCCCGCTTGCGCGCCTCGATCAATCCTTTCGCCGAAAGCGTCAGAAGAGCATCGCGAAGCGCGGTGCGGCTCGCCCCGTAGATAACGCAAAGCTCGGCTTCCGTCGGCAGGACGGAGTGCTGGGCGTAGGAGCCGGCGAGGATGCGCTGTCCGAGATCGCGTGCGATGCGATCCTTGAGCGATGACGTGGTGCCATCTGCGGCAGGAATGTCCTGCTTGCCTTGGCCAGTCGAAGCGATCGCCGCGTCCATCGTCATGTCCTGTTCAAGTGGTACTCGGCAATTACCACAGCAAGTATCAGCAGCGAGCCCTTGGCAAGCAACTGATAGAAGGTTGGCACGGACGTCAGTATCATTCCGTTGTTGAGGACGCCAATGATGGCGACGCCCAGCAGTGCGCCGACGATCGTGCCCTTGCCGCCCTGCAAGGCGCAGCCACCAAGAACGGCCGCTGTGATGGCCTCGAGTTCCAGGCCTTGGGATCCGGATACGGGCTGCCCGGAGCCGGTACGGGCAGCCAACAGAATCCCGGCCAATCCGGCCGCCACTCCACTCATGATGTAGATGCCGACGCGGTAGCGGTTGATGTCGATGCCGGAGAAGCGTGCGACAACGGGATTGCCGCCCAGGGCATAGATGTTGCGGCCAACGATCGAGCGGGCAAGGAAGAGATGGAACACGATCGCGGTCAGCAAGAGAATCCAGATCAGCAGAGGCAGGCCGAGGATTCGTCCGATCCCGATGAAGCGGAAAGTGTCGCTGAAAATCGCGATCGATTGCCCGTCGGACATGATGAACGCGATGCCGCGGAAGATCGCCATCGTACCGAGAGTCGCGATGACAGCGTTGACCCGCCCATAGGTGATGATGATGCCGTTCACGAGGCCGGCAAGACCGCCCAGGACCAGGCCGGCAAGAATGCCCGCGGCGGGTGATCCGGTGGCCTGGATGGCCATTGCCGTCGATACTGTGGTCAGACCGACAATTGCGCCGACGGCAATATCGAGCCCTCCGGCGACAATAACCACGGTCTGGCTCATCGCCAGAACGCCCAGGATGGTAATGCCTAGACCGATGTTCAGCAGGTTTCGGCTGGAGAAGAACACGTCGCCTCTCAGGGTGCCGAAAATGAGCACGAGAATGGCGAGAGCAACAAGAAGGCTTATGTTGTGAATGCCGATGCGCTCTGCGATGCGCAAGGAAGCGCGCCTTTTGCCGGTTTGCGTTGTTGCTGTCCTGAGCTCAAGGCTGTTCACTGAATTTGTCCTCCAAGCGATGCTGCAGATTGAGGCATGGCATGTCTCAGGATCGTGGCCTCGTCGATGTCAGGGCGGGAAAGTTCGGCCGTGATCCGGCCTCCAGCCATAACAAGCACCCTGTCGGCCAGCCCGATCAGTTCCGGCATTTCCGAGGAAATCAGGATTATGCCGATGCCGCTGGCGGCGAGTTCGTCGATCAGGCGATAGATTTCCGCCTTGGCGCCGATGTCGATGCCGCGGGTCGGCTCGTCGAGGATGAGAAGCATCGGCTGCCGCGCAAGCCAGCGCGCGAGAACGACCTTCTGTTGGTTGCCACCCGATAATTTCGAAACCTGTTCGTCGAGGTTAGGCGCCTTGATCGACATCTTTGCTGCAAGCGGTGAGACGATCTCCAGTGCCTTGCGCCGGTTGAAGAAGCCGAAGGTCGACGTTCTGTCGGGCACGCAAAGCGAGGCGTTATCAAGAATGCTTCGGAACAACAGCAGCGCCTCGTGCTTGCGGTCTTCTGGGGCAAAGCCGATGCCCGCCACGATCGCTGCATGCGGACTGTTGGGGCCAACGGGCACACCATTCATCGTTATGGTTCCGTCGAGGCGCCTATCATAGCCGACAATCGCCTTTGCCAGTTCGGATCGACCCGCACCCATAAGGCCGGCAATGCCGAGCACCTCGCCACGGCGGACCTTGAGGCTCACATCGGTGACGTGATCGGTGGTCAGGCCCGCCACCTCCAGCAACGGTTGCCCCGATTGCCACGTCTCGCGCGTAAACAGATCGGCTATGTCGCGGCCCACCATGAGCTTGGCTATGGTCTGCTCGCTGGCACCGGCAGCGGGGGAATCATCGACCAGCCGGCCGTCCCGCAACACGACAATGCGATCCGCAAGGTCGATGACCTCGTTCAGCCTGTGAGAGATGTAGACGATCGAAGTGCCCTCGCCGCGCAGCCGGCGAATTACTGAAAACAGACGGCGCGCTTCGTCGTCGGTCAGTGACGAGCTCGGCTCATCGAATGCGATCAGCCGGCCGCCGGCACGTATGGCGCGCATGATTTCGATCATCTGGCGCTGTGCCGGACCGAGTGTGCTGCAGAGTTGACGCGGCAGCATATCCTGCTGCATGCCGAAGGTCGCAAGCACCTTATCGGTCTGGTCCTCGAGCCTGTGCCAGTCGAGCAGGACGCCTGCCAGCCGCGGCAGTTCGCCGACGAAAATGTTCTCGGCCACGGTCAGGTTCGGAACGATCTCCGGCTCCTGATGGATGACGCGTATTCCGGCTCTGTGGCTGTCGCGCGGTTCGCTGAAAACGATCGGCGTGGAGCCATGCAGCACGGTGCCGGTGTCCGGTGCGAACACGCCCTCGAGAATTCGCATCATTGTCGACTTGCCGGCGCCATTCTCGCCAACCAGGGCAAGCACCTCTCCTGGCCGAAAGGCAATCGAGACATTGTCGAGCGCCTGCACGACGCCGAAGCGCTTCGATATCCTGTCGAGCGAGAAGAAATCCGATTGCGTCAAAAGCTCACTCCCGAGGATCGATCCCGTGTGCCCGTCGACGAACTGCCGGCCCAAAGAGCGTCATGCGCACTGCGGCGCATGACGCATATCTGGTTCAGTGGCAGAGCTTGGCTTTGTAGTCCGACGCAAAATTGTCGGCGGTGATGTATTCCGGGTCAGTGAAGGATTGAACGGGAAGCTTGGTTCCGTCCTTGATGGAGGCCAAGAGAATCTTCACCGCCAGCGCGCCATGATTTTCCGAATTGAGCCACATCGTACCACGGAACGCCGAGGGCTTTCCGGATCCGAAGGCATCGCAGGCGCGGCTCCCGTCGATGCCGATCCCCATGCCCTGGTCTGCGGAATAGCCAGCATTCTCCAGTGCTCGCGCACCACCCAGCACGCCGTCATCGTTGCATGAATAGAATATCCAGTTCGTGACGCTGGGATTGGCCGTCAGTGTGGTGGTCATCACGTCGATGGCGTTGACCATCGTGTTGTCGTAGGGGACGCGAACGATGTTGCCCGGCTTGAAATCGGGCACCGCCTTCAGGAACGCTTCTTCCGCGCCCTTGTTGCGCTGCATGCAGGTATCGGCCTTGCGGTCCTCGATCGAGGCGATGCGCACCTCTTTGCCCGCCCAGCCTTCAGCCTTGTAGAGCTTGGCAAGCTCTTCGCCCACCCGCGCACCGATATTGTAAGCATTCATGCCGACATAGGGGACCTGGGTGCCATCCTGGTAGTAGATATCGTCGTCCACCGCCACCAAGGGAATTTTTGCGGCCTTTGCTTTCTCCGCGATGACCGGTCCCAGTGCCTTGTCGGGGACAACGATGGCGATGCCTTTCACGCCATCGCCGACCATCGTATCGAAGGTCGTGATCGTCAAATTGGCGTCGAACTGAACGTCCTGCGACACGAACGCGGCCCCTGCCGCCTCAGCCGCTTTCTTGGCGCCGCCGACTTCGGCGACGAACCATGGGTGGTCTCCCATCTTGTTGATGTAGCCGATCTTGATGTCGTCTGCGCTTGCTGCGCCACTCATCAGTCCGGCAGCCAGTACCGCAAATGTCGCCAAAGCCTTTGTTGTGGTTTTCATGAAGATCCTCCCTGAGCTCAATGGTGGTTGCTAGTCGTGGTAGAGAACCGAGCGCCCACCATCGATGGTGATCGTCTCGGCATTTATGAACGGCGCTTCGTCCGAAGCGAGGAAAACCGCCGTCATTGCAACCTCGTCCGGCCGGCCAATTCGCTTGGGCGGATGGAGGTCGTAGGCTCGCCGCTTCTCCTCGGCGGGGTTCGGGAATGTGTTCCAGTAGGCTTCCGCGATCGGCGTCTCGATATAGCCGGGTGCTATCGCGTTCACCCGGATACCGCGTGCGGCATATTCGATGGCCAGCGAACGGGTCAGGCCCAAAAGTGCATGCTTGGCGACCGGATACGGGAACGTATGGGGAATGATCTGGAAGGCGTGGCAACTCGCTATGTTGACGATGGACCCCGAGCCCTTCGCCAGCATCGTCGGCAAAACCGCCTTGGCGCAGAACCACGCGGCCTGGAGGTCGAGCTTGAGGCAGCGCTCCCATTCCTCATCCGGCATCAGCAATGGTTCGTAGAACACGTTGGCACCGGCATTGTTGACCAGAATGTCGACGCCGCCATAGGCCGTAATCGTGCCGGCGACCATGTCCGCGACCGCGGATGTGTCCGTGACATCCGTCTCGACGAACAATACGTCGGCGCCTCCGGCACGCAATTCGTCGGCGACCGCTTTGCCGCTTGCCGCATTCAGTTCGGCAATGACGGTCTTTGCCCTATGTGTTGCAAAAGCCCGGGCGGTGGCGGCACCTATGCCTTGGCCGGCGCCCGTGATGATTGCGATCTTTCCTTGCAGCCGGCCTGCCATTGCATTCACCAGTCGACCACGGTGCCGTCCGGCATGACGGCATTGCGGGCATGCAGCACTTCCTGCTTGAAGGGGTGACGCGCGATGACGTCCTCATTGACGGTGACGCCAAGGCCCGGCAGATCGGGCAGGTCCCAGCGGCCTGGTTTACGCCGAATTGGCCAGGTAACGACGTCGTCGTACCAGGCGACGGCACCGGACATCTCCTCCTGAATGACGACGTTTGGCGTCGATATGCCGAAGTGAAGAGCAGCGACGCCAGCGATCGGACCGAGCGGGTTGTGCGGCGCAAGGCCGATGCCTGCCGTTTCCGCCATGGCCGCGATCTTCTTTGTCTCCAGCAGACCGCCAGTGTGGCAAATATCAGGCTGGGCAATGTTGAAGGCACGGGCTGCGATCGAGTGCGTGAATTCGCGACGCCCGATCAGCCGCTCGCCGGAAGCGATCGGCACGGCCGATCGCGCCGTGATATGCGCCAGTCCGGCAACATCTTCGGGCGGCACGGGTTCTTCCGCGAACATGATGCGGGCCGGCTCGATTGCTCTGAGGTAGTCCATCGCAGCGTTAACGGATGCAGGGCGTCCATGGAAATCGACCATGATGTCGATGTCCGGACCTATGGCCTCGCGAAGTGAGCCAACCATGTTGGCGACAGAATCAACGGCTTTCGCAGGCGATGCGTAGTGGGTGTAGGGAATGCAGACGACCTTGACCGCATCGTAGCCTGCCTGCGTCACGATGCGTCCGCGTTCCACGATCGCGTCCGCGGATCCGGTCTCATAGACCGCCTTCATGTCTCCGAGGCCGAGATGCGTATAGGTGCGCAGATAGTCGCGAACCTGTCCGCCCAGAAGGCGCCAGACGGGGACGCCCAATGACTTGCCCAGGATGTCCCAGAGCGCGATCTCGATGCCGCTGACGGCAGACATTCCCTCGACGCCAAGACGCCAAAATCCGTGGCGCGTAAGTATCTGGTAGCACTGCTCCACGTTGCGCGGATCCTGCCCGATGAGCAGGGCCTCAAGGTCCTGAAGCGCCCCAACGACGGCTCGGGTCTTCCATTCCAGCGTTGCCTCACCCCAGCCAAACAGCCCGGGCTCGTCGGTTTCGACCCGGACGAAGACCCAGTTGCGCATTTCCGCATTGCAGACGCGCGCCTTGATGGCCGTGATTTTCATCGGTCCTCCCAGACCTGCCGCCTTTTTTCGATGGCAATATGTATGATTTATTACGGATAATATGGACGAGTCAAGCGCAACGTCGATGTGGACCAGCGCCGCCAAGGGACTGGTCCTCAGGAGGATCCGAGCAATTTTCGATCAATCCTTGTCCGCCGATGGAGGGCTGTCAGCCTCCGATCCGCGAACATCGCGGAAAAGGCGCGGCTAAATCACCGCGCAGACCGTTTTCGTTTCGAGATAGTTCTCCAGGCCCGGTGCGCCGTTCTCATAGCCCCAACCGGATTGCTTGTGGCCGCCCTTCGGCAGTTCCGGCGAGAAGTAGGAATGGCAATTGATCCAGACGGTGCCCGACCGGATACTTGCGGCAAGGCGATGCGCAGTGGATAGGTCGCGGGTCCAGACGCTTGCGGCGAGGCCGTAGGGCGAGTCGTTCGCAAGGCTTATCGCCTCCGCGACATCGTCGAACGGTGTCACGGCAACGACTGGGCCGAAGATTTCCTCGCGCATCATGCGCATGTCCGGGCGCACGCCGGTAACCACGGTCGGCTCGAAGAAGTTGTCGAAGCGCCGGCCGCCGGCGATGATCTCGGCGCCGCTGGAAGCACCATCGCCGACGTAGAAGGCGACGCGCGCAGCCTGGGTCCCGTTGACCAGCGGACCAAGGTCGGTATCCGGGTCAAGCCCGTGTCCGAGACGCAGCTTTCGCGCTTCTTCCGCCAGCCCCTCCGCCAGACGGTCGTAGATCGAGCGATGCGCATAGACACGCGAGCCGGCGACGCAGACCTGGCCGGCATTGGCGAAGATCCCCCGAGCCACTCCGGGGATTGCGAGCCCCATGTCCGCATCGGGCATGATGATGGCCGGCGACTTGCCGCCCAGCTCGAGCGTCAGCTTCTTCAGATTGCCGCGCGCTGCGGAGACGATCATCTTTCCGACTTCCGTCGAGCCGGTGAAGGCGACCTTATCGACATCGGGATGTGCAGCCAATGCTGCGCCCACGGTTTCACCGAGACCGGTCACGATATTGACGACGCCGTCCGGCAAGCCGGCTTCGATCATCAGTTCGCCCAGCCTGAGGGCGGTGAGCGACGTTTCCTCAGCTGGCTTGAGCACGATCGTACAGCCGGCGGCAAGCGCCGGGGCGAGCTTCATCGAGGCCATAAGCAGCGGCGAATTCCAGGGCGTTATGGCAGCCACGACACCGATCGGCTCTCGCACCGTGTAGGCGAAAATCTTGCTGCCCACCGGTTGGTAGCTGATGGAGGTGGGGATGGTCGTGCCGAGGATTTTCGTGGCAAAACCGGCAAAATAGCGGAACTGCTCGGCCGAGGCGGGAATCTCGGCGAAGCGCGAGGTCTTCAGCGACTTTCCTTGGTCAAGCGTCTCGAGTTCTGCAAGCTCATCGGCATGGCGTTCAATCAGGTCGGCGATGCGCCATAGCAGCTTGCCGCGTGCCGACGGTGTCATGTCGCGCCAGCTCTCGCCTTCGAAAGCAGCACGCGCCGCAGCAACGGCGCGCCCGGCGTCATCGGCTGTGCCTTGCGCCAGCAGCGCGAGCGTGTCGCCATTCGCAGGATCGGTCGCGGGCAAGGTTGCGCCATCGCTGGCGTCGCACCAGCCGCCGCCGATCAGGTGCCGCATTCTGGGTTTGGCCAGGAACGCCTCGACGCCTGCGTGCCTGGCTGCACCGTTTCGAATGATGACCGTCATGTCCGTGCTCCGCAAGCGAACGCCTCGACCGCCGCGAGGGCACCGCGGATGATGGAATGATAGCCGGTACAGCGGCAGATATTGCCTTCGAGCGCAGTGCGGATCTGAGACTCGTCTGGAGCCGGATTCTCCAGCAGCAGGGCGGTCAGCGCAACAGTAATGCCGGGTGCGCAGTAGCCGCACTGGAAGGCGTTTTCGGCCGCCAGAGCCTGGCGCAGGACAATGGCTTCGGGAAGGTCGTCGAAACCCTCCGGCGTGATGATGGTGGCCCCGTCGAGTTGCCACGACATGAGCAGACAGCCATTGACCGCGCGATCGTCCATCAGCACGGAACAAGCGCCGCAGCGGCCGATGCCGCAAGCCATCTTGGCGGCAGTCATGCCGAAATGATCGCGCAGCAGGTCGATCAGGCGCAACTCGGCGGGCACGGCCAGCGCCTGGCGGCAGCCGTTGAGGTTAAAGGTAATCGCGATCTCGCCACTCACGCTGCACTCCTCTGCAGGGCGTCGAGTACCCATTCAGGATCGACCGGGAGGCGCTCGGGCCAAGCCCCTGTGGCGTCCGCAATCGCGTTGACGACGGCTGGCGACACGGCACCAATGCCAAGCTCACCAACTCCGCGCGGGCCGAACGGGTCGTCCTCGTCCAGATCCTCCAATGCGAAGGTCGCGAAGCTTTCCGGCGTGTCGGCAATGCCTGGCAGCATGTAGAAGTCGAGGTTGCCGGCAAGATACCGGCCATCCCGCATCGCCGCGTCCTCAGTGAGGGTGAAGCCCAGCCCCTGGACGCCGCCGCCTTCGATCTGGCCAAGATAGGCGGCGGGATCGAGCATCGGTCCGGCCGCGGTGTGCTGATGGAGGTCGAGCACACGTACCTGTCCGGTGATGCGGCTCACGGCAACGCGCGCCAGTGTCGCGCCGAAGGCGAAGATCAGGCGTGCATTGCCTTCCAGATAGTCCGATTTCGGAAACTCGAAGCTGACGGCAGCAGCTGGCAGCCGGTCGGGAGGCAACGCCTCGGCAAGCTCGGCGAAACTCATGAGCAGTGAGCCGCTGTTGGAATGTCGCTCGACGATACCGCCGGTTGCCAGCGCCAGCGTCCCGGCTTCGCGGCAAAGCAGCTGGCCCGCTGCTGCCAGCAGGTCGCGCGTAAAAGGTGGTGCGGCGACTGCTGCTACCCGCCAAACCACGTGAGTGCCGCGCGAGGCGGTGGAGGAGCCGGATTCGGGCGTCGCCGCCGTATCACCGGTGACCGGCCGGACATCGTCGCGGCCGCAGCCGAGCGCTCCGGCGACCGCGGCCTTCACCGAGGTGAGCAGGCCTTGTCCCATCTCGTCCAGGCCATAGAGCGCTTCGATCATGCCATCCGGAGCCAAGCGCAACGCGCCTCCGGCCGGGTCCGGCGGCAGCGTGCCTAGTCCATTGCCTTGATAGTTCATCGCCATCCCGACGCCGATCGTCTCAGAGCCGTCGAACGACGGACCACGCGGCTTGGCCCAGATCGGGTCAGCAGCGGCGGCTTGCAGCATCTCGGCCAGACGTTCGGACGGCGCGACCTGCTGGCCGAGATGGCCTCGCGTGCCAGGCTCGCGCAAATTGCGGCGCCGTATCTCGATAATGTCGATGCCGGCGGCTTCGGCCAGCCGGTCCAGCTGGCACTCTACCGCGAAGGCCATCTGGTTGGCACCGAAGCCACGAAACGCGCCGCAGACGCCGTTATTGGTATAGGCGAGCCTGCCCGAGCTGAGGACGTTGGGAACGACATATGGCCCGCAGGCGTGTTCGAGCGCCGTCTCAAGCACGCCCGGACCGAGCGACGCGTAGGCGCCGGCATCCGCGATCACATCCACCTGTTGGGCGAGCAGACGACCCTCGGCGTCGCAGGCGGTGCGCATATGGATGTGCATGGCATTGCGCTTGGTACCCGCGATGACGGATTCCGCCCGGTCGAGATGCAGCCGCACGGCGCGTCCGGTCTTCAGCGCCAGCAGGGCCAGGGCCGGCTGCACGGTCAGCTCGTCCTTGCCGCCGAAAGCGCCGCCAGTCGGGCTGGTGACCACCCGTATCCGCTCTTGCGGCATACCGAGGATGCGCGAGAGCTGCATGCGGTCGCGGCGGCCATGCTGCCCACCGGCAAAGACGTTCAGGGTACCATCCGTGCCGACGAAAGCGTAGCCGCCCTCCGTCTCCATAAAGCCGTGCATCTGGCTCGGCGTTTCGTAGACAGCCTCGACGATATGAGCTGCCTTGGCAAAAGCCGCGGCGGCATCGCCACGCGTGAACTCGAAGCTGCACTGCAGATTGCCTGAGGCGTGGACCGGCTCGGCCCCAGCGGCGAGTGCCTGTTGGGGATCGCTCACAATTGGCAGCGGCTCGTATTCGACGCTGACGAGAGCAAGCGCGCGTTCGGCCGTCTTCGTGTCAACAGCGGCAACGGCAGCAACAGCGTCGCCGAAATAGCGGACCTTGTCGAAGCACAGTGCCGGCTGATCCTGCACGACAATGCCGAAGGCATTGCTGCCGGCAATGTCGCGGTGCGTTACAACCGCCGCGACTCCTGGCAGCGCCTCGGCCGCGCTCGTATCGATGGAAACGATCCTTGCATGGGGAATGCCGGCACGCCGAATGCGCCCGACCAGCATGGCGGGCTCGCGACGGTCGGTCAGGTATTCGAGCCTGCCTGCGATTTTCGGCGCAACGTCCGGCCGCTGGTGCCAGCGTGCGCCGATCTCCGATCGCGACACGAGAATTTCGGCAGGTGGATTTCCGGACGGCACGGTCCGCCGGCGCGGCGAATGTGCTCCTTGGGACAACTTTCCGCCGAGCCCGAAGACCAGCGCATTCGCCACGACACTGCGCCGATAGCGGTCGGACCGCCAAGCATCATCGATCGCCGGCGCCTCTTCGAGAATTGCGGCGTGCAGCTCGGCCCAATCGATCTCTTGGAGGCGCCGGCCGATGAGCAGCGCTTCGGCGTGACCGAGACGGGCTGCTTCCCCGCCGCCGCTGGCCGCGAGCCGCGCGATCGTGACACGATCGTCCGCCGTTTCGATCAACCCGGCGACACCGGCCACGCTTGGGGTGAAGGCGGCGCGCAGGCCGACTTTGCGATGGGTCCAGCGAGCGGCAGGCTGCGGTGGAACGATGACCGTCTCAATGAGGCCCGCTGACGGTGCGTCGGCCAACCATTGCGCGAGCGGCACGACGGCGCGCCCAGCCGGTGAGACGATCTCCAGCTTCGCATCGATCGCGAGCAGGGCCGGCAGAAGGCAACCCGTGCCCCCCGCGACGTTGCCGCCCAGCGTTGCGAGATTGCGGACGGCGGGTCCCGCCGTGGCGCGGACTGCGGCTGCGAGCAGAGGCAAAGTCTCGCCTATCGCCCGGTCACGCTCCAAGGCACCCAGGGTCGTCAGTGCGCCGATCCGAAACCCGTCGCCGGCCAGTTGGATGCCCTTCAGGCAGGCGATACGGCCGATGTCGATGAGGCGCCGCGGCTTTGGCAGGCCCTTCGCCCAGCCGAGCTGCAGCGCCGTGCCCCCGGCGACCAGTTGCGACGCGCCCTCGCCTGCCAATGACAGCGCCTCGGCAACGGAGGTCGGGCGAAGCACCTGGAGACCCGATTCGGTCATGTGGCTCTCGCGGTCGTGCCGAAACGGATGCCTTTTTCCTTCAGCCAGCGGCGGTAGGCGATGGAGGACCCGTCGGCGCGGGTCGGGATTTCCATCCGCGGCTCGAGTGGAAGGCGCAGCGGCCGCTGGTTCTCCACGATGATCCGGTCTTGCAGGAAGATGACCTGTTCGAAGTTGAGCAACGCCGTCTGCGTCGAAGCCGAGTCGACGAGATACATGACCGGCTGGGCGCGGCAGCGGTCTTCCTCGATGGGCTGGATGAACAGCGCGATTGCGTCGAGCCGGTCCGGCGCCACGGGGCACACGCGATAGAGCATCACCACGAATGGGCTCGGCACGCGATAGGTCAGATGCACGAACGCGCCGGAGCTTTCCGTGGCGGCAATGCGCGGCTGGAAAAACGTGCAGTTGGTCGCCCAGACCTCGTCTACTTCGCGACGTATCTCGCTCAGATAGGCCGGTACTTCCGTGTGCGGCTCCGAGCCGAGAATGTCGGTATGCACGAAGGGGAAATGCGCCATGTCGAGGAAGTTCTCTACGACACGCAAACCCGACGCCCGCATCGTCACCCAGCCGCAGGGCACGTAGCGGCGGTCGGGTTCCGATGCCTCGGCGATCTCGAAGATTTCCTTCCCGGGCAGGCCCAGCGTCGTCCAGACGCAGCCGTAGCGCTGCCGGACGGGCAGCGCGGGGCCGCGGTTGCCGTCGTCCAGGACCTCCCGAACCGTGATTTCGCCCGTGATGTCACGGACCAGTTCGATGTCCTGGCCGAGCAGCCGCGTATGGCTCGGCGCGCCATCCAGGTCGGCGACCGTCTCCACCGCGTACCAATCGTCCAGTGCCGCCCTGTCCGTCGTCTTCATGACCGGGGCTCGCCTTATTGAGTCCATTGCAGGCTGCCGCCGGAATTCTGGGCAAGGAAAGCGGCGCGCCGGGCGAACAGGCCAGGCGCGACGCGATGGATTTCGGCGATGATCT
This sequence comes from Mesorhizobium sp. M0601, assembly GCF_040320845.1. Lineage (NCBI taxonomy): Bacteria > Pseudomonadati > Pseudomonadota > Alphaproteobacteria > Hyphomicrobiales > Phyllobacteriaceae > Mesorhizobium > Mesorhizobium sp. M0601. The sequence continues at coordinate 27,521 of NZ_JAMYQK010000022.1, read as the reverse complement.
CGCGCAGGTCGCCGGTGCGCAGCGCGCCGTCCTCGGCCAGGATCTCGCCATCGACCATCGTCAAAGACACGTCGCTGCCGCGCACGGCGTGGACAAGATTGTGATGGAAGTTGAAATAAGGTCCGTCGCGGAAGACCGGCGTCATGCGCGGCGTATCGGTGCGGACCGCGATGATGTCGGCGCGCTTGCCGACTTCAATCGAGCCGATCTCGTGGTCGAGACCGATCGCCCTGGCGCCGAGAATGGTGGCCATGCGCAGCACCTGCCAGCTATCCATGGCGGCGGCGTCGAAGTCCTTCAGCTTGCCCAGCAGCGAAGTCACCTTCATCTCTTCGAACATATCGAAATTGTTGTTCTCCTTCTCGCCGTCGGTGCCGATCCCGACAGGCACGCCGGCCTTCAGCATCTCGGCCACCAACGCGATGCCGCTTGCCAGCTTCATGTTGGAAACAGGATTGTGGGCCACCGAAACGCGGCGCTTGGAAATAAGCTCGATCTCTTCCCGATCGAGCCAGACGGCGTGGGCGATCATGGCGCGCGGCGTTTCGAAGAAGCCAAGGTCGTCCAGCGCGAACATCGGGCGTTTGCCGTAGCGCCGCTTAAATTCCGCGATCTCGATCTCGGCCTCGCTGCAATGCGTGTGGAAGCCGGTGTCGTGTTTCCTTGCGAGTTCGATCGCCCGGCGTTGGCCGGTTTCGTCGGCATAAAACAGATGCTCCAGCCCGACCCACACATTGATACGGCCGCCCGCCTTGCGATGCCAGCCCTCGATCATCGCCTCGTTCATGTCGAGCGTGTCGAAGTAGTTGTAGTCGGGATGCTCGCCGACGTAAGGCACGGCGACCAGGCGGTTGCCGATCGCCTCGGCCGCCCTGGCGCTGCCTTCCATGAACCGCCACATGTCGACGACGGTGGTCGTGCCGCCGAGCACGGATTCCGCGTAGCAGAGCCACGATGCCGCCTCGGCCTCGTGCGGCTGCAGCACGCGATGCATCGGATTGATATGGAGCGTCAGCCAGTCCCAAACCGGCAGGTGCTCCGCCGTGCCGCGCAAAAAACCGGAATGCGCATGCGCATTGACCAGCCCAGGCAAAAGCACCGCATTGTCGAGTTTCTTCACGGCCACGGCCGGATACGCAGCGCGCAATGCTGCAAGTGCGCTGACCGCGGCGATACGACCATCCTCGACCAGCACGGCGCCATCAGGCAACGCGTGGTTATCTTCATCCATGGTGAGCAGCGTGTCGGCAGCAAGGATGAGGCTTTGGGTCATCGCGGGTACTCCGTGTGCGGTCCGTCGGTCATGACATCCTCAAGCTGCCGCCGCGAGCAGGAAATCGGCGGCGCGCTCGCCGATCATCGTGGCGGGCGCGTGGGTATTGCAGGTCGGGATCGTTGGGATCACCGAGGCATCGGCAACGTGCAGACCGTCCAGCCCGTGCACGGCGAGACGGCTGTCGACGACGGCCATCGCGTCCTCGCCCATCTTGGCTGTTCCGCAGGTGTGGAAGAACGTCGTGCACGCCTCGCGGATGAAGGCGATTGTCTCGGTGCGGGTCAGTCGGCGGTCAGGTGCGGCAAAGTTGCGGAAGACACCGGCGTTCGCCCTTGCAGCCGCCATCTCCATCACCATCTCGATCGCAGTGACCATGGCGTCGAGGTCTTCCGGTTCCGCCAGAAAGTTCGGTTGGATTTCGAGCGGCCCGCCGGGCTTGCCGTCGAGCAACTTCAAGTGCCCGACGCTCTTCGAGCGCATCAGGCCCGCACCGAAGGAAAAGACATCGCCGGATAGATCGTAGCGCGCGCGGATCGCCGGTTCGGCGCTGTTGCCCTGGACGGGGAAGGCATGCAGGTCGGGCTGCGGCAGGTCCGGCCGCGACTTCCAGTTGACCATCGAGCCACCGCCATTGCCCACTATCGGTCCGATCGGTCGTTTCGCGCGGAAGACGCAGGCCTGCGCCAGCGGATGGTCCTGAAGATTCCTGCCGACACCCGGCAGGGCGCGAACGAGCGCAATGCCAAGGCGCTGCAGTTCGATCGGATCGCCGATGCCCGACAGCATCAGCAGGCGTGGCGTGTCGATGGCCCCGGCCGCGAGCACGATGCTCTCTTGCGCGCGCGTTTCGCAGATTTCGCCGCCGACGAGGTGCTTGACCGCGACGCATCGGCTGCCTTCGACCGTCAGGCCGATGGCCGCGGATCCGGTCAGCACCGTCAGCATCGGGTGATCCAGGATCGGCACGAGATAGCCCGTCGCCGAACTCCAGCGCTTGCCGTCGCAGATGTTGAAATTCGCGGCCGCCGCCCCCTCGTTGCTGGGGCCGTTCGGATCGTCGATTACGGGGATGCCGATCTCGGCCGCGCCATCGATCAGCGCATGCGCGACCGGGTGCAGTGCCGCCGGCCGCTCGATGTGGAGCGGACCGCCCGCCCCGCGAAACTCGCTTGCACCGTCGCGCCAGTCCTCGCAGCGCCGGAAATAGGGCAGCACGTCGGCGAAGCTCCAGCCCTTGGCGCCGCCAGCCTCCCAGGCATCGTAATCTTGCGGATGGCCGCGATACCACATCATCGCGTTGATGGCGCTTGAGCCGCCAAGCAGGCGCCCGCGCGGGATGCCGATGGTACGCCCATTCACCCTCAGTGTCGGAGCATAATCATAGCCCCAGTCATAGGTGCTGCGGCCAAGCGGCACCCACTTGCCGGGGTCCTCGATCTCTTCGAACCCAAGACCCGTCGGGCCGGCCTCGATCAGGAGGACGTCGGCGCCGGCATCGACCAGTCGCCGCGTCACCGCACAGCCACCGGAACCCGAGCCGACCACCACGTAATCGTAGCTGCGTTTCAGTGCGCGTCGGGGGACGACAGGTCCGAGGGTGCCCATGATCTCGTCAGTTGTGCTCGCTCGGGCCCATGATGACGATGCCTTCGCTCGCCTCGACATGGCGGACGAAGATATACTTGTCCTCGCGGCCGTCGCTGTGTTTGCGCTTGATGTCCGGCTGGACCGTTCCCGAGACCTTGGCGACCACGATATAGGGCGCATCCACAGCGAGCCCCCTTGCACAATGTGCGTCGAACTCCTCCACCGTGCGCGCCGTATGGGCGTTCTCGAGGCCGGCGCCGCGCGCGATCGCGGCAAGGTCGACGCGGCCCAGCGCCGTATGGGTCGGCGGGCCGCCGATCGACTGGTAGCACTCATTGTCCCAGACCACGACGAAGAGGTTCTTCGGCTGCTCGTTTCCGAGCGTGGCCAGGATGCCCAGGTTGAAGAGCAGGCCGCCATCCGTATCGAGCGAAATGACGCGGCGGTGCGGCAGGCCGGCGGCGAGCCCGAAGGCCTGCGGCGTGACGCAGCCGAGTTGCTGCTGGAACAGGCTCGCCTCGCGCATATGCGGCGCGGCGTTGTACCACTCGTCGACGCTGCCGCCGAGCGAAAGGACCACCAGCTCATCCTTCAGCCGCGCGGCGAGCGCCTTCATGCAGTCGAAGCGTCTCACCGCACCACCTCGCCGCCGAGCGCCACAGCCGAATGGTAATAGGACGCATAGGACCAGGAATAGGCGTCAAGGATGGCGCGCTCGATCTTCGCCTCCTCGGTGACGATCCGGTACGGCACGCGCAGCGCGTTCAGCACCGGCTCCATGGTGATGCCATGCGGGACTGCCCACCAGTTGTTCTCGCCGAGCTCGCCGCGATAGCTCATCAGCATCATGACCGGGATGCCGGCTCCAAGGCCCATGCGGGCCAGCGGCTCGACCGAGGCGCGCAAGCCGGAATTTTCCATGACCAGCGCCGCGCGCTTGCCCGACAGGAAGACCCCGCCACATATCGCCGCGCCCTCACCCTCGTTGGTGACGCGGATCGTGCGGATATCCGGATCGGCATCAAGGGCCGGGTAGAGCTCCTTGAACAACGAATCGGGCAGATAGCAGACGATGCTCACTCCCGCCCGCTTAAGCCCCCGAATGACCGCGTCGACCGCACTCTGCTTCATGACATCCCCTTCGGCCGGGAAGTCTCGCAAAGCTCAGTTGTTCGAGATAGGGACAAATTACTCTCTTTATCGATGCGCAAAATGCAACAACTAATCATGCAACGCCTCGACCATGCGGGCCAGCAGCGCCGCGAATGCGGAGGCCGCATCCGACATTTCGCGTTCAAGCCGGGCGAGCAGCATCAGCCGGTGCGGGTTCATGCGAGAATCGCGCAACGGCACGAAAACGAGCGATCCGTCAGCCACTTCCGGCTCGATGCCGAGCTTGGTGCGAAGCACCACGCCGAGGTTGAGGCGCACCATCTCGGTCATCAGTCCGATCGAGTTGGTCCGTGACCGTCGCGTGATGTCGATCATGGAGCGCCCGATCGCATCGTCGATCGAAATGCCCAAAGCAAGGCTGTTGTCCGAGACGATGACCTGTTCGCCGGCAAGATCGAACAGCTTCACTTCCTTGCGGCCGGCAAGGCGGCTGCCCGGATGAGCGACGACGCCCAGCGGCAGAGGCGTGCTCGCGATCTTGCGCACGTTGCGCGGCACGCGCACGTCGAAAGCAAGCGCCAGATCGCATTCGCCGTCGGCAACCGCATCGCAGGCGCGCTGCGACCCGGCGACATGCACGTCGACCGATATCTGCGGGTGGCGCTTCCAGAATTCCTTCAGCGCGTTCGGCACGAGCCCGCGCGCCGCGCTCTCCACGATCGCCACGGACAACGAGCCGCGGTTGAGGCCACTGAGATCATTGATCTCGGACGAGGCGCGCGCCAACTCGGTGATGCTCTGACGCGCGTGGTAGAGCAGAAGCTCGCCTGCGCTGGTCAGTTTCAGTCGCTGGCGCACACGCTCGAAGAGCGGCGTGCCCAGTTCGTCCTCCAGGCCCTTGATGACGCGGCTGATGGAGGATGGCGCCACGTTGAGCGCCTGCGCGGTCTGGCGAACCGAGCCCAGCCGCGCGACCATTTGGAAATAATGGATGCGCGGTGAGACCAGCCCAAGTCGGAAGGGATCCACTCAGGCGGCCTCAAAGGCGGGGACGATCTCCATTTCCGGCACCAGCACGAGACCTTTGTCGGTGATACGGATTTCGGGGATGACCGAGAGCGGGATGAGGTTGAAGCCCATATAGGGAATGCAGCAGCCGGCCGCCTCCCATTCCCGTTTGAGGATCTTCACCTCCTCCGCGACCTCAGTGACGCGCTTGTCGGACAAAAGGCCGGCGATCGGCAGTTCAACCATGGCAGTCACTTTGCCGTCGACGACGACACAGACGCCGCCTTGCGTTTCCTCGATCGCCCGCAGCGCCACCTGCATGTCGGCCTCGTTGAGGCCGGCGATGATGATGTTGTGGCTGTCGTGACCGACAGACGATGCGACGGCGCCGCGTCGCAGCGTGAAATTGCTGAGCAGCCCGTAGGCGACGTTGCCGTCCGACTTGCCATGGCGCTCGACCACAGTGACGAAGCACAGGCCGTGGCGGTCGAAATGGTTCTGCCAATCGTTGGACGGATCGAGCGTGATCTTCTGGTGGCCGAGCGTGATCCCCGGCAGTTCGGTGCGGATGGTATGCGCCACCACCTTGCCGGTTGGCAGCTCCGGCGTCAGCTTGATCTGCTTCGGCAGCTTCACTGTGTGGTAGGCCGTGTCCGGATAGCGGTAGCGGGTCGAGAGGGCCTGGTCGAGCAGCGGCATGATCTTGCCGTCATCGACGACGAGTTCGCCGCCATACCACGTGCTAACGGGATCGAAGCCGTCGTCGAGCAGCACCAGGTCGGCACGGCGGCCACCACCGAGGCCTCCGATTTCGCCTTCCATTGCAAAGCGCGTCGCGCCATGCAGCGAGCCCATCGACCAGGCCTGCTCCGGCGTCATGCCGGCCTTCATCGCCTCGCGCGTCACCCAGTCCAGGCCGAAGAGCATCAGGTCGTCAGCATCGCGGTCGTCGGTGCAGACCGCGATGCGCTTATGCGAGGCTCCGAGTTCCGTAATCGTCTTGATCGCTGCGGGCAGGCTGTGCCACGGTGTCGTCGGCGGGCCGCCACGCAGGAACAGCCAGATGCCGGCCTCGAGCATGTCGTCGGCGATCTCGCGGTCGATCGCCTCATGGGTATCGGTGACGCCGGAGGCCGCATAGGCCGACACGAATTCGCGTCCATAGACGTGTCCCGACACCGGGCGGCCGCGTCTCAGCGCCGCAGCGAGGATGGCATGGCTGCGTTCATCGCCCATAGCCACTGGCACGAAATCCATCTTCTCGCCTAGCGCCACGGCTTCCGGCCATTTGTCGAACAATGCGCCGATCTTCTCGGCTGTCAGGTCGCCACCGGCCGTTTCCAGCAACGGCGAAGTTGCCGGGACGGTGCTCGGAACCGTCAGGAAAATGGACAACGGCGCCAGGCGCGCGTCCTCCAGCATCGCCTCGATGCCAGCAACGTCCATGACGTTGCCGATCTCGTGGCTGTCGCAGAAGAGGGTCGTGGTGCCGTTGAGCAGCGCCGCCTCGGCATAGGCGCAGGCCGTCACCATCGAGGATTCGATGTGGATGTGCGGATCGACCAGGCCGGGGGCGACGATGCCGCCCCTGGCGTCATATATCCTGGCGCTGCCACCCTTATAAGTGCCGGCCGGCTTCACAGCGGCGATCCGCCCTCCCGACAACCAGATCTCGCGGCCTGGAAGCACGCGCTCCGAATAGGTCGACAACACGCGTGCGCCGGCAATGACCAGATCGGGATCGGCTCGCCCGGAAGCGACGCCGGCCAGCCGCCGGGTCATGGACGAGAGCGGCTGGACGGAAAAGCGCGTGAGAGAGGTCATTCTGTTGCTTGCCTCGTTCTCGTCGAATGTTGGGCGTCAATGGTAATCGGGGATGCCCGGCATGGTCGTGAAGCCCGGAAGCGCGCGGAAGCGACGCACCCAGCGGCGCAGCGCCGGATACTCGTCATGGTCGACGCCGAAATCGCGGCTCAGCGCAAACGCCGGAAAAAGCGCGATGTCGGCGATGGTCGGGCGGTCCGCAGCGAACCATTCTTTCTTCTCGAAACCCCGCGCGGTCATATGGTCGTCCATGGCGCGGAGTGCGTGCGCGGCACCGGCCCGCAGCGCAGCCTCGTCGCCGCCGGCGCCGAACATGGCATGGCGGCGCGCGGCGCTGGCAACGCCGAGATCGCCGGCCGCGAAGAAAAGCCACTGCATCACCTTGGCGAAATCCGAACCATCCGCCGGCAGCCATGCACCCGTTGAATCGTGGCTGCGCGCCAGATGGACGATGATGGACTCGGCGCCGAACATCGTCACCTCGTCGTCGCGGAGAATGGGCAGGCTGCCCGCCGGGTTCATGGCCAGGAATGGCGGCGTCTTCTGCTCCGCCCCCGGAAATGCATCGACTGCAACGGTCTGCCATTCCAGGCCGAGCATGGAAAGCGCCAGCCGCACCTTGTAGCAGTTTTCGTCCAGCTCGTAGTTGTAGAGCGTGATCCTCGCCATCATGCAGCCCGCGTCGTCGAGGTCGCGCCGGTACGCCCGGTCTCGAGATGATGACGCAGCTCGCTCGTCCAAGCGAAGAAATGCTTCTGCCCCTTGCCGGCATACTTGGCTGCCGGTCCGTCAATCACGATGTGTAGGGCCGATCGTTTGTCGGTCAGTTCCTGCAGGCCAAGAAGCAGCGTGTCTTCGCCGACCGTCAGGCTGAACAGCATCCCGCTCAGCGCCTTCAGCTCAGCGAGCCCGGATCCGCGGGAGAAGGGCCTGGGCGGCATGGCCCTCACGACATCGATCACCATTGCGGCGGGACTGTCGAGATGCAGGCTGCGGACCGGCACCACCTCCTCTGCCAAGGCAGGCAATTCGGGCAATGCTGCTGCCGGATCCAGTGCCGTCCAGACTATCCCAGCCGCCTCGGCCGATCTGTGGGCAGACACGGTAATGGACGCCGGCACCCTGAGATCGGGGTGGGCCGGAATGTATCGGCACTGGCCGGCCGCATCGTACTGCCAGCCGTGATAAAGACAGGCAATATGATCGCCGCGGACAAAACCGAAGCTCAGCTTCATACCGCGATGCGGGCAGCGATCCTCCCACACATGCGCTGCGCCACTGTTGTCGCGCCAGACCACCAGCTCGTTTCCGCCAAGGCGGATTCCGGCCGAACTGCCCGGCTCGATCGATCCCGACAGCGCCACTGGGTGCCATCCAGCCTGTATCGTCATTCTGCGTCTTTCCCTCTGGAATATTCCCAAATTTCGGCCCGTTCGCAGTCCATCACCAGACAGTCGATTGGCCCCAAGCTACATGCCATCTCGAAGGCATCGATGAGATCGGGCTGGCCCGAAACCTGGACGACAAAAAAATCGTCCGCGGCTTCGTGCACCAGCAGATCGAGATTGAGCCGAGCGGCACGCCTGTCGGCGAACTCGCCAAAGCTCGACGACACCAGTCGGCCGATGAAGCGCAGGCGCGTTGTTTGAGGCGGAGGCGCAGGGTTCTGCGCTTCCCGTAGGTGCTTCATGCCTATATTTCTCCCGGCCTGCACATTTTTTAAGCAATTTTAGAATGTGTCTAGTTAGGCATCATTTTCTGGCTTGTGCAAGCCCCGTTTCCCTGACATCTGTTGCGTATCAGGTGATCGGACAGTTGGAAAAAGCCGCGATTATCGAACAACTCGGCAGCCGTCCGTCGCCCAAGAAAACCAGGTACGGCTTTGGGGTTGCCGATCCGGGCGAGTGAGCGTCGATGTCGTTGTCAAGTTTCATTCAGCTCATGCCGAAGGTCGAGTTGCACTTGCACCTCGAGGGCGCCGTATCCGCGGAGACATTCGCCGAGCTGGCGGCGCTGAACGCGGTGCCGCTGCCGGACGGCAGACTGACATCGGAGCTCTACAGCTACGGCAACCTGCTGGATTTCCTGAAGATTTACGATCTGGTTTGCGCCTCGATCAGGACTGCGGACGATTTCTCTCGCATCACCTTCGAGGCACTGGAGCGCTGCGCTAAAGCCGGTGCGCGCTACGTCGAACTGTTCTTCAGCCCGCATGCGCATCTGGCTCATGGCGTGGCCTATTCGACTATGCTCGAAGGCATCCTCGACGGCTTTCACCGCGCAAAGGAGCGCTATGGGCTTATGGCAAAGCTGATACCGGCGCATGCGAAGCCGCTCGGCGCGGCAGGTGGCGAGCGCTTCCTGGACATGGTTCTGGCCGAGCGCCCGGCTGAGGTGATCGGCATCGGCTTCGATTACGACGAACGCCCGAACCCGCCGCCGATGTTTGCGCGCATCGTCGAGCGAGCGCGGGCTGCCGGGCTCAATGTCACCAACCATGCGGGCGAGGATGGCCCGGCGGACTATGTCCGCGATACCGTCGACGTCCTCGGCCTGAGACGGGTCGACCACGGCTACCATGTCGTCGACGATCCGGCGCTGATGGAGCAGTGCAAGGAGATGGGCATCGTCTTCACCTGCTGTCCGAGCACGACGCTGGCCACCACCGTCTGGCGTGACCTCGCCGCGCCCGACCACGCGATCCGCCGCATGATCGAGGCCGGGCTTACCGTGACGATCCACTCCGACGATCCGCCCATGTTCGCCACGACGCTCGACCGCGAATACGCGCTGATCGCCGAAAATTTTGCGCTCGGGCCGTCGGCACTGAAGCGGATCGCGCTGGCTGGCCTGTCCGCAGCATGGCTCGATGACGACATCAAGCAGGCATGGTCGGCCGACTGGTCGGCAGAAATCGACCGCCTCATGGAAACCGAACTGTCTCTCCCGAACTGAACACGACACGGAACAAAGGACCGAAGCATGATCGACCTGCGCAATCTCTCCCGCCGAGGCTTCCTCAACATGGGCGCCGCGGCCGGCGCCTCGCTGCTCCTGCCGAAATCCGGCCTTATCACGCCCGCCAATGCACAGACGCCGCTCGCCGCCGTCGCCGAGGAAAACGCGGTCATCGCCTTCGGCCACACCGGTCCGGTGACCGATGAAGGCTGGACCTGGAGCCACGACCAGGGCATGAAGGCCGTGCAGGAAGCGTTCCCGAAGCTGAAGACGCTGTTCGTCGAAAGCATCCCCTATTCGGCCGACGCGACCCGCACCTTCCGCCAGTTCGTCTCGGAAGGTGCCAACATGGTGTTTGCCACCTCCAACTATGGCGACTTCCTCTACGACGTGGCCAAGCGTTCGCCGGACGTCGCCTTCTATGAATGCGATGGCCGCAACCCGCTCGAAAATCTCTCGACCTACTATCTCGCCCACTGGTACCCGACCTACGTCACCGGTGTCGCCGCGGGCCTGATGAGCAAGAGCGGCAAGCTCGGCTACGTCGCCTCCTTCCCTGTTCCGTCGGTCTTTTCCGGCACCAATGCCTTCCTGATGGGCGCCCGTTCGGTCAATCCCAACGCCACGATGCAGACCATCGTCATCAACTCGTGGTTCGATCCGCAGGCTGCCACCCAGGCCGGCACCGCGCTCATCGACAACGGCGCCGACCTTCTGTTCGGCATCATGGACGAAGCAGGCTATCTGCAGGTGGCCGAGCAGCGCGGCGCGAAGGCCGTGATGTGGAATACCGACATCCGCCGCTACGGGCCGAAGGCCTACGTCTCCTCGATCGCCATCGACTTCAAGAAATTCTATGTCGACCAGGTGCGCCTGCGCCTCGAAGGTAAGTGGACGCCATCGCAGACCATCCTGCCGATGGGCGGCGGTATCGACCGCGATGCCTGGGGCGAGACGGTGCCCACCGAGGTCGCAAGGCAGGCCGATGCCGTGCGCGACAAGATTCTCGGCGGCTGGAGCCCGTTCGAGGGCGAGATCAAGGACACCAAGGGCAACGTCAAGGTGGCTGCCGGCCATCGCATGACCGAAGAGGAACTCTACAACTGGGATTGGTCGATCGAAGGCGTCAGCGGCCTCCAAGCGTAATCCTGAAAGATTGCAGAGTTTTCGGATAGACTATGCGGCAGAAGCTAAAGAGCTAAGCGGGATGAATGATTTTGTTCCAGTTCATCATGCTTCGAGCGAGCACCGCTACGGCGGCATGGAGGTGCCGTCCACCTCCCCGGGACGTTACGAGCCTGGCTCCGGCGCGCCGCCGCTCGTGCTGCTCAAGGGCATCAGCAAATATTTCCCCGGCGTCGTTGCCAACCAGGACGTCGACCTGGACGTGATGCCGGGGGAGATCCACGCCTTGCTCGGCGAGAATGGCGCCGGCAAATCGACCTTGATGAACATCCTCACCGGCATCTATCAGCCGGATGCCGGTGAGATCGTCGTCGACGGCTATGCCAAGCGTTTCGCATCTCCCGTCGATGCAATCTCCGCCGGTATTGGCATGGTCCACCAGCATTTCAAGCTGGTGACCGCCTTCACGGTCGCCGAGAATATTCATCTCGGCTGGTCCGAAACGCCCAAGCGTATTGGCTCGTCGGTGCTCGAGGCGCGGACTGCCGCACTGGCCGAGAAGCTGAACCTCGCGGTACGGCCATCCGCGCGCGTCGCCGATCTTTCGACCGGCGAGCAGCAGCGCGTGGAAATCCTACGCGTGCTCGCGCGCAATGCCCGTGTTCTGATCCTCGACGAGCCGACTGCAGTGCTTACTCCGGCGGAAGCGCGCGAGCTCTTCAAGGCGCTCAAGCAGTTCGTGTCCCGGGGCAATGCGGTGATCTTCATCAGCCACAAGCTCGACGAGGTCCTGGAAATATCAGACCGCATCACCGTGCTGCGCGGCGGCCGCAAGGTGGCCACCGAAAATACCGCGGACTGCGGCGAGAAGATGCTGGCGCGCCTGATGGTTGGCCGTGAGATCGTGCTCAGCAATCTGCGTGCCAGGCAGCCAGGCGCGGCCGGCATCTCCGCCGAGCCGGTGCTCAGCCTCAAATCCGTCGTCGCGCGTGACGACGTGGGCGGCATCCTTCTCGACGAGGTTTCGCTCGACATCCATGCCGGCGAGATTCTCGGCATCGCCGGTGTGGCCGGCAACGGCCAGAAGGAGCTGACCCAGGTCGTCACCGGCTTGCGGCCGATCCACTCGGGCCAGATACTGCTCGGCGGAAAGGGCGTCACGACCGCCGGCGCGGTCGATTACGCGAAGTTCGGCGTCGGCCACATTCCCGAAGACCGGCTGCACAGTGGCCTGGCGCCGGCGCTTTCAATCACCGACAACGCCATAATCCGCGAATATGCGTCGGCGCCTGTTTCAAAGGGCTTCGCGTTCCGACCGCGCCTAGCGGCTGCTCTTGCGCGCACGATCGCCGAAGCGGCATCCGTTGCGGTGCCCAATTTCGGCATGCCCATGCGCAACCTTTCCGGCGGTAATCAGCAGCGCCTCGTCGCACGCCGCGAGATGCGCATCGCAAGCAAGGTTCTGATCGCCGCCTATCCGAGCCGTGGCCTCGATGTCGGCGCGATCAACACGATGATGCACTATCTCGTCGAATTGCGCGATGCCGGCGTCGGTGTGCTCTTCATTTCCGAGGAGCTGGAAGAGCTGTTCAACCTGTCGGATCGCATCGCCGTAATGTTCCATGGCAGGATCATGGGCGCGGTGGAGACTGCCTCCACCGACATCGAGGAAATCGGCCTGATGATGGGCGGGCAGATGCGGTCCAGTGCTGGCGCCCAGGCCGCTGCCGGGAAGCACTGACCTTGGCGATCAAGCTCCAGCGCGTTCCATCCGCGCAGCCCTCCGTTGCCTTTGCGGCACGTGCCCTGGCGATCGTGCTGGCGCTGGGGGTCGCCGGCCTGGTTCTGGCCGCTCGCGGCAATGCTCCCGTCGAACTCGCCTGGGAGGTGCTCAGCTCGACTTTTGGCTCGAGCTTCGGGCTGGAGGACGTCGGACTTCTGGTCACTCCCCTGATCCTGACCGGCCTGTCGGTCTGGGTAGCGCTGAGAATCGGCGCCTGGAACATCGGCGCGGAGGGCCAATTCTATGCCGGCGCCTTCAGCGCCACGGCGGTCGCGCTGTTCATTCCCGGCCCGACCTGGCTGATCCTGCCTGTTATGTTCACCGCTGGCGCGCTCGGCGGGCTGCTCTGGATACTGGTGCCGACGCTGGCGCGCGCCTACGCCGATGTCAGCGAACTCATCACCACCCTGCTTCTGAATTTCGTGGCGACGCTGATGGTTTATTACGTCGCCACCGGCCCATGGCTCGACCCGAGCGGCCATGCGCTCGCGACCACCGCACGTCTGCCGCATGATGTGCCTGAATTCTGGGGTATCGTACACTACGGTTTCCCGCTGGCGATCCTGCTCACCTTTGTCATCGCAGGACTGCTCAACTACACGCGCTGGGGCTACGAGGTAAGGATCGCTGGGTCGAATCCAAGCGCGGCGCTTTATGCGGGCATGCCGTTCCGCCGCCGCCTGATCGTCGTCCTGCTGATGTCGGGAGCGATCGCCGGCATCGCCGGTATGCTGGAAGTAGCTGGCACGGTGCATCGCCTGCAGGGCGGCATCTCCAACAATTTCGGCTATCTCGGCATCATGGTCGCGGTGCTGGCGCGCGGTTCCTCACTTGGCGTGCTCGCAGGCGCGGCTTTGATGGGCGTCATCCTGAATTCGGGCATCATCCTGCAAACGCAAGGCATCACCGTATCGGCCGTGCTCGCCATCACCGGACTGATCCTGTTCTTCACGGCGATCGGCAACGAACTCGCTCACTACCGCATCACGCGGACCGAACCGGTCGCGAGCTGAGGAAACACCCATGGACATGATCGCTGGACTGATACAGACCTCCATTCTCGCCGGCGGCGTGCTGGCGCTGGCGGCGCTGGGCGAGACGCTCTCCGAGCGCGCCGGCGTCGTCAATCTCGGGGTCGAAGGGCTTATGGCGCTCGGTGCAATCACTGGCATCGCGGTCGTCGTCGCCACGCCGCACCCTATGCTCGGCTTCGTCCTTGCGCTTGCCGTCGGTTTCCTCGTTGGCTGCGTCTTCGCTCTTGGCACCGTCGTCGTTAAAGCGAACCAGGTGTTGTGCGGCCTGGCGCTGACGCTGATGGGCACCGGCATGGCCGCAACGATCGGTCGCGCCTATTCCGGCATGCCGGCGCCGGCGACCTTCGCGCCGATCGCTATTCCCTATCTTAGCGACATCCCGCTGCTCGGTCGCGCGATCTTCACGCAGAACATCCTTGTCTACCTGATCTACATCGTCCTGCCGGTTGTGCTGCACTACATCATGTTCCGCACGCGCCACGGGCTGAACATGCGCGCGGTGGGCGAAAACCCCGCGGCAGCCGACGCCGCCGGTATTTCGGTGCAAAGCATCCGCTTCTGGTATGTCGCCGCGGGCTCGGCGCTGGCGGCCGGCGCCGGCGCTTACCTCACGCTTGCCTTCGTTCCCTCCTGGTCGGAAGGCGTCGTGGCCGGCCGCGGCTGGATTGCCGTCTCTCTCGTCATCTTCGCAGGCTACCGGCCCCTCAACGCCGTGCTGGCCGCTCTGCTGTTCGGTCTCATCACCTCGCTCGGCTTCGTCGGCCAAGCACGCAACTGGCCGATCGCGGCGCCGATCCTGTCGATGCTGCCCTATCTCGGCACGATCGCCCTGATCATCGTGCCGGTGCTTGCCTGGCAGCGCATGCGCCGGGTAATGGCCGCGCCGGCTGCTCTCGGCGAACCCTATTTCCGCGACATGCGTTGAGACCGTCATGCCCCGCCTGCTTGTCAAGAACATCGATCTGCTCGCCACCTTCGATGGTACGCGCCGCGAGATTTCCGACGGCGCCTTGTTGATCGACGACAACGTCATCGAAGCGGTCGGCACCACCGCGGAACTCAGTGCCTCCAGTGCCGACGAGGTGCTCGACCTATCGGGCCATGTCGTCATGCCGGGCATGGTGAACACGCATCATCATATGTACCAGAACCTCACCCGCGTGATGGCTCAGAACGACGAGCTGCTTGTCTGGCTGAAGACGCTCTATCCGATCTGGGCCGAGCTCGACGACGATGCGATAGGTGTCTCGGCGCGCGTAGCGATGGCCGAGCTTATCCATTCGGGCTGCACGACCAGCTCCGATCACCTCTACATCTTGCCCAACAACTGCACGCTCGACGCGACGATCGGTGCGGCCCGCGATATCGGTCTGCGTTTCCACGCTGCGCGTGGAGCCATGTCGCGCGGCGAAAGCCAGGGCGGCTTGCCGCCGGATCGCTGCGTCGAAAAGGAAGAGGATATCCTGAAGGATGCCGAACGGCTGATCGGCGGCTATCACGACGCGTCGCGGCATTCAATGAGCCGAATCATCCTGGCTCCTTGCTCGCCGTTCTCGCTGACTCCGGAGTTGATGCGCGATGCGGCATCACTGGCGCGCAGCCACAAGGGCGTGAACCTGCATTCGCACCTTGCCGAAGAGCTTTTCGAGGAGAAGTACTGCCTCGAAATCTATGGCAAACGGCCGGTCGAGTTCGCCGAATCCGTCGGCTGGCTCGGTGACGACGTCTGGTTCGCCCACTCGATTTTCATGACCAGCGACGAGATCGACCGCTTCGCCGAAACCGGCACCGGGGTCGCCCATTGCCCGTCGGCTAACATGCGCTGCGGCCAGGGCATCGCGAAGATCCGCGAGATGCTCGACAAGGGCGTGAAGGTCGGCCTTGGCGTCGACGGCTCGGCCTCGAACGACACGTCGAACCTGTTCATGGAAGCGCGGCTGGCGCTGATGCTTCAGCGTGTCGCGCCGCACCACTACCTCTCCGAAAAGCCCGGCGGCCGCGGCGGTTTCGGCGGCACGCCGACGGCGCTGTCCGCGCGCGAGGCCCTCGAAATGGCGACGCGCGGTGGCGCTGCCCTGCTCGGCCGCAATGACATCGGCCATCTCGCGCCCGGCATGTGCGCCGACTTCATCGCGGTCAAACGCAGCCAACTCGGCCTTTCCGGCACCGAGCGCGACCCGCTCGCCGCGCTGGTGCTTTGCGGACCCTTCAAGGTCGACTATTCCTACATCAACGGCCGGCAGATTATCGCGAGAGGCGACTTCGCCTCTTTCGATGTCGAGGCGGCGATGGCCGACCACCGGGCCGTGATGGACCGCATCTATCGGCAGTGAGATAGCACAGGAAGGACGCAACAATGACCATTAAGCGAGCTGCGGAGCAGGCGGCCCTCGACCAATGGTATTGCATTGACGCGCTGAACGAGATTCCGGTCGGCACGATGCCGAACCGGCTTCTGGGCATCGATCTGTTGGTAGCCCGCGATACGGCAGGCGCGGTCAATGTGTCGCGTGCCGGCGACGGCAGCCAAGTCCCGGCCAGGGAACGCTACGGCTATCTATGGATCACGCTCGGCATGCCGGCCGGCGATGTGCTGTCGATCCCGGAGGCCTATGAGGACGACCGCCGGCCTGTCGTTTGCGGAGCGATCGCGGTAAAGGCGTCCGGCCTGCGCATCGTCGAGAATTTCCTCGACATGGCGCATTTCCCCTTCGTCCATACCGACATATTGGGCGCCGAGCCGCACACGGAAGTGCGGCATTACACAACCGAAATCCGCCGCGACGTGGATGAGGTGTGGGCGACCAACTGCGAATTCTTCCAGCCGCAGGCAGCACTCTCGGCGACCGGCGGCATCATGACCCAATACATGTACCGGGTCGCCAATCCTTTCGCGGTGATGCTCTACAAGACCTGCCCCAACTCGGCTACCCGGTGGGACGTGATCTGTCTGTTCGTGCAGCCCCTCGATCCGGACCGCTGCCGCGCGCACCCCGTCATGTTCCTGATCGACGACGTATCGACCACGACCGAACTTGTGCAGTTCCAGCAGCTCATCTTCCTGCAGGACCGCATCATCCTGGAGAACCAACGGCCACTTCTTTTGCCGCTCGAGCCGCGCGCGGAAATCCCGACGCGGGCCGACGGCTCGTCGATCGCCTATCGCCGCTGGCTGAAGGAGAAGGGCATCACCTACGGCACGACGGCGCAAGCCGCATGAGCGGCAGCCCTTCCGATATTGTCATCGGCATCGACGGACGGGCAATCACGCTCTGGCGCTTCGCGACGGCAGTGCGTAGCTGTTCTTCGGCGGAGGACAGGTGAGCGACCTGAGCGGCAAGACGCTTCTGGCCAGCGGCTTTCACGCGCCGGAGCGCGGGCTCGTGGAAGAGTTGCTCCATGCCCTGATCGCAATCGATCAATCAGGCATCATCGCCTCGGTGCTGCATCCGCATGATGCCGGCTATGACGAGGCGCTGGAGGCCGCGCGCCGGACCGGTTCGCTGGCGACCTTGCCGGCGCAGAGTTATCTGCTGCCCGGCTTCCTCGATCTTCACGTGCACGCGCCGCAATATCCGCAGCTCGGCCGGGCGCTGGACGTGCCGCTCGAGGCCTGGCTCCACAAACACACCTTTCCCCTGGAGGCGCGCTACGCCGATCTCGCCTTCGCGCGGCGCAGCTACGGCCTGCTGGTCGACGACCTGATCGCTAACGGCACGACCACAGCGCTCTACTTCGCAACCATCCACCAGGACGCGACAAGGCTGCTCGTCGACATTTGCCTCGAACGTGGGCAACGTGCGCTGGTCGGCAAAGTGGCGATGGACAATCCCGACGAGTGCCCGGCCTATTATCGCGATAGCTCGGCGGACGCGGCCATTGATGGCACGCGCGCTCTGATCGACTACGTGCATCGGCATCCAGACAATGCTACGGGACGGGTAAAGCCGGTCATTACGCCGCGCTTCATCCCCTCCTGTACCGACGCCGCCCTCGAAGGGCTCGGCACGCTTGCGCAGGAATGCGGCTGCCATGTGCAGACGCATTGCTCGGAGAGCGACTGGGCGCATGGCTACGTGCTGCAGCGCCACGGGATCAGCGACACGTCTAGCCTTGATCGCTTTGGCCTGCTGCGCGCCGGCAGCGTGCTCGCGCACGCCAATTTCATCACGCTTGCCGACATGGAGACGATCCGCGTGCGCAAGGCGGCCGTGGCGCACTGCGCCGTTTCCAACGCCTACTTCGCAGGCGCCGTGTTCCCGTTGAGGGCGGCCCTCGAGAAGGGTGTCAAGGTCGGGCTCGGCACCGATATTTCCGGGGGACCGAGCGCCTCGATGTTCGATGCGATGCGCGCGACGGTCATGTCGTCGCGCATGCTGGAAACCGGCACCGACCCGGCGCTAGCGGCCGAGACGCGCGGCACGGCCGGAACAACACGCGTCGACTTTCGCGAGGCCTTCCACCTGGCGACGGCAGGCGGCGGCGCGGCACTCGGCCTGCCTGTGGGACGATTCTCGCCTGGCTACCACTTCGATGCGATCCTGGTCGACACCGCCGCGCCCAGAGGCACAATTCACCTGTGGGACGAACTCGACGACGGCGACGGCATCCTTCAGAAGATCGTCTACTCCGCTTCCAGGGCCAACATCGCGTCGGTCTGGGTCGGCGGGAGAGCTGTTCTCGCCTAAGCGGACGGGAGGCTGTGCCGAGAACCAGGACTCTTCCCGTGTTATTCCTTACGGTCGGGCCACGTCATGGATTTTGATCAGTATTCGCCGACGTCGATGACAGCCTGGGCAAAGTCTTGCGGGGCTTCTTGAGGCAAGTTGTGGCCGATACCGCCGGTGATGATCCGGTGCGTGTATCTGCCCGAGAATTTCTTGGCGTAGGAACTGCTGTCGGGATGGGGTGCGCCATTGGCATCACCCTCAAGGGTAATGGTCGGCACTGTGATCACGGGAGCTTCGGCCAGCCGGTTTTCCAGAACGTCATATTCCGGCTCGCCCTGTGCCAGGCCGAGTCTCCAGCGGTAATTGTGAATGACGATGCTGACGTGATCCGGGTTGTCCAGTGCTGCGGCGCTGCGCTGGAAGATGTCATCGTCGAAATTCCACTGCGGCGAAGCGAGTTGCCAGATGAGTTTGGCGAAATCGCGCGTGTATTTCTCGTAGCCGGCGCGGCCGCGATCGGTGGCGAAGTAATACTGATACCACCATTGAAGCTCCGCCTCCGGTGCCAGCGGCACCATGCCGACCTGCTGATTTCCGATGAGATAGCCGCTCACCGAGACGATCGCCTTGCAACGCTCAGGCCAGAGCGCGGCAACGACATTGGCCGTTCGAGCGCCCCAGTCGCAGCCGGCGATCGTGGCCTTTTCGATCCCCAGCGCATCCATCAGGGCCATCGTATCCGCGGCGAGCGCCGACTGCTGGCCGTTGCGCATCGTCTCGTCCGACAGGAAGCGCGTAGTGCCGTAGCCGCGCAGGTAGGGCACAATCACGCGGTACCCTTTTGCGGCAAGCAGGGGAGCGACATCGGCGTAGGTGTGAATGTCATAAGGCCAGCCATGAAGCAGGATCACTGGGGCACCTTCGGCGGGCCCCAGCTCCGCATATCCGACGCTCAGTTTTCCGGCATTGACCTGCCCGAGCGAGCCGAATGATTCCGGCCTGGCTTGCGTCGCGGACGCCCTCGCCTCGACCGTCCAAGTGGCCGCCGGCTCGCTCAAGCCGAGTTCGGTGGCGGCGAACGTCATTGCTGCAGCACCAACAATGCGCCGGCGGCGATGATCGACCGTGTCGGGAGCTTTACTCGCATTCATGATGAAGCCTCTGTAATGACCAACAAGCAGGAACGACCGGACCCGCCCGCCTCATCGGCCGACAGGAAATGTTGCCTATTTCGATGGTGACTGCGGGCGGCGGACCAACCACTGTAACACTCGGCCAGGAGGCAGTGCGGCGAACTCTGATTGAATGCCGGTCAGGTCAAGCGTTTCCTCGATTTCCCTCCTCAGAAATTCGAGACTTAGGCCGTCCCCGCGCTTGGAAGCGGCTGGATGTAGATGTAGCATCCGCAGGAACGGCAGCATGAGAATGACTCCTGATCTTCTGTTTGGGCGAGAGGACATGTTGCATCTGGTCTTATGCTCGAAGTCGCCCTCGGCTTCAGACGAGGCCCTCACGATCCATTGCGATGCGCACGGCCGGTCGGGCAGCCATTCGGACGCGAAGGGCTTGCAAAGGCGCGGGAACAGGGACGTGGAAGCGGGCCGCCCAAAGCAGCATCACGAAAAGATAAAAATCCGCGACGCTGGGTTTGTCGCCGAACAGATAGTCGGTCTCGAGCCCGTCAGCGAAGAACTCGAGTTGGCTCGTAATCGTCGCGCTCGCCCTGGCCTTTTCGGCATCGCTGCTTTGGTGCCACATCGGCTTGAAGCTTCGGTGTATTTCAGTTGAGACGTAGGTCAGCGCTTCGAGAAGGCGGGTACGGCCCAACGGCCCCGCCACTGCCAGTGGCGGGTATTGCGACGCAATCCAGTCGAGGACGGCGATATTTTCCGTCAGCGTTTCGCCGCTATCCAGCACGAGGGCTGGAACATAGCCCTTGCGCGTGACGGTAGTGAAATCATCCCCGGAGCCTGTCCGTTTGGTCTTGAGGTTCACACTTTCGCGCTCGAAGGAAACACCGGCCTCTTCCAGAGCGATGTGGTCCGCCAGGCTGCAGGCGAGAGGGCTGTAGTAGAGTTTCACCGCTTTTCCCTTTTCTGAACCCGATTGAATCCCGCAATTGGTCGTCGCCGAGCGGAAAACCTGCCCCGCGCCACGCGAGACAACCGCTCCAGAAACTCGCACTTGGCGGAGACGACGACTACGACACCGACAGCTAGACGTGCCTATGCCGAGGTATGGTCGGACTGAAGTTCGGGATCGCCGTGCGCAATGCCGGGACGTATGCCAGCTCAGCGGCCAACGGTTATCTGGAGGAATCCAGAACCTTCCATGATGGCATCATCGCCAGCCCGGCCAGTCCTTCGCTCAGGAAATCCTAAACGAAAGTATTGGACGCACGTGCCGTTGGCACGATGGCTCACACCCGGCCACGGCCGGCATATTCCGCGCGGCACGAGCAGACTGGAAACGCGAAAGCCGTGGTCTGACTTTTGCTCGATTGCCACCAACGCGATGACGCAGCTTCCGACAATAGGAGTCGCCATCATGGCCGACCTTTCCGAAACCTCCACAGCCGAGCACACATTGCGCGTCGAGGCGCCCGCCGCGATCGAGGTCGACGTCTCCTCGCTGACGCCGGGAACGTCGGTGATCGTCGACTGGCACGGCAAGCCGGTTGTCGTGCGCAACCGCACCGAAAAAGAGAGGAAGGACGGCCAGGCAGTCAGTCTCGCCGAACTCAAAGATCCAATTGCCCGCAACGCCAACCTGCCGGCCGATGCGCCGGCAACCGACGCCAATCGAACTATGCCGGGCAAGGAAGCCTGGGTGGTGATGATCCAGGTCTGCACCCATCTCGGCTGCATCCCGCATGGCCAGGAAGGCGATTTCGACGGCTGGTTCTGCCCCTGCCATGGTTCGCAATACGACACCGCCGGCCGCGTCCGGAAGGGGCCGGCACCCGAGAACATGGCGGTGCCGGTGTTCCAATTCGTTTCCGACACCAAGATCCGTATCGGCTGAGGCAGGGGGCATTTCGATGAGCGGCGGCAAACACTCGACCTATACGCCCAAAACCAGAATCGAACGTTGGTTCGACGCCCGCCTGCCGCTGCCGCGGCTGGTCTATGACAGCTTCATCGTCTATCCCGTCCCGCGCAACCTGAACTATGCCTATACGTTCGGCGGCATTCTCACGATCATGCTGGTTTCACAGATCCTGACCGGCATCGTGCTGGCGATGCATTACGCCCCTGATACGGGGCTGGCCTTCAACTCGGTCGAGCAGATTATGCGCGACGTGAATTCGGGCTGGCTGCTGCGCTATCTCCATTCCAACGGCGCGTCGTTCTTCTTCATTGCCGTCTACCTCCACATCTGCCGCGGGCTCTACTATGGTTCGTACAAGGCGCCGCGTGAGCTGCTGTGGGTGCTCGGTTGCACCAACCTCCTGCTGATGATGGCGACGGCCTTCATGGGCTACGTGCTGCCCTGGGGCCAGATGAGCTTCTGGGGCGCTACTGTCATCACCGGCTTCTTCACCGCCATCCCGTTGGTCGGCGACTGGATCCAGCAGCTTTTGCTCGGCGGCTTCGCGGTCGACAATCCGACGCTGAACCGCTTCTTTGCGCTGCATTACCTGCTGCCATTTGTGCTTGTGGGCGTGGTGACCTTGCATATCTGGGCGCTTCACGTCGTCGGCCAGAACAATCCGACCGGCATCGAGGTCAAATCGAAAACCGATGTCGTGGACTTCACGCCCTATGCCACCGTCAAAGATGCCTTCGGCATCCTCGTGTTCCTGTTCTTCTTCGCCTATTTCGTCTTCTACCTGCCGAACTACCTCGGCCATCCCGACAACAACAGCATCGCCAATCCGCTGAAGACGCCGGCCCACATCGTGCCGGAATGGTACTTCCTGCCGTTTTACGCGATCCTGCGGGCCATCACCTTCAATATCGGGCCTATCGATTCCAAGCTCGGCGGCGTGCTCGCGATGTTCGGCTCGATCGCCGTGCTGTTCCTGGTGCCGTGGCTCGACACCTCGAAGGTGCGCTCGGCGGTCTATCGGCCCTGGTACAGGGTGCTCTTCTGGCTGTTCGTTGCCAATGCCCTCTTTCTCGGCTGGCTCGGCTCCCGGCCGGCGGAAGGCGCATACGTCGTCATGTCCCAACTGGCGACGCTTTACTATTTTGCGTTCTTCATCATCGCCATGCCGGTGCTCGGGCTGATCGAAAAGCCGCGACGGCTGCCGAATTCGATCACCGAAGCAGTTCTCGAAAAAGACAAGGCCAGCGCCAGAGGCCCGATCGCCGGGCCGGAGACCAAACGTTGGACCGGGCATCGCGGTGATCGTTCATGAACTGGTGGAACTCTCCTCTGGTCTACATCGTATTGCTCGGCCTCGCCGGGATCGTCGTTTGGTCTCTCATCCCCAGACGCTTCGCCAATGCGAAGCTGGTCGTCCAACTCGCCTTTTTCGTCGTGATGTCGGCCATGGTTCTCCACCTGCGCGTCGTGCCGTACGAAGCCGCACGGGACAACGAGACAACCGGAGGAGCGATCCTCATCGGCTCGGTCAAGCTGCTCTGGTGGGTTCACCTTGCCTGGGCGCTGATCGGATTTGTCCGTATCTATCTCGTCTTCGAGCGACAGCCGCGCGAGGCACGTCTCCTGCAGGACGTCGTGGTCGGTGTCGTCTACGCTGGAATGTGCCTGTCGATCCTGGCGTTTGTCTTTGCAGTGCCGGTCGGAACGCTCATTGCCACGTCGGGCGTGTTTGCCGTCATCCTGGGACTGGCGCTCCAGAATACGCTTGGTGACGTATTTTCGGCGATCGCGCTTAACCTCGGCCGCCCTTACGCGCTTGGAGACTGGATCATTCTGGGCGACGGAACCGAAGGCCGCGTTGTCGAGACCAATTGGCGGTCGACCCAACTTCTGACCCCGACACACAATGTCGTGGCGCTGCCAAACAGCCTTCTCGCCAAGATCGGGGTAACAAATCTAAGCGGTCCGGACGAGAGCCATGGACTTGCCGTAACCGTCAAGGTGGCGCCAACGAAGACGCCGGCGATCATCGTAGACCTCATGCGCACTGTCTTGCTGAGCTGCAATTCGATCCTCCAGGACCCTTCGCCTTCGGTCACCATCAGAAGCCTGGATGCCGCAGCTATCGAGATCGAGTTGTTTTTTCGCGTCGCAAGTATCGACCAGCGAAGTGCCGCTCGGAACGAAATCTTCGATCTCATTTATCGCCATTCAAAGTCGACCGGCATGCTGCTGGCGGAGCCATTTTCGGGCTCGATTGCCATGACCAACCGGCCGGGCCACGAGACGGCGGCCTCCCAAGGCTTCACCCCGATCGAACTCATCAATTCCATACCGGTATTCTCGGCGCTAACGGATACCGAGCAGGGTTCGCTCGCCAAAGCGGCCTCGGTTCGCACCTACCATAAGGGCGAAATCATCGCACGACAGGGAGAGATGCTGCCGTCGCTCATGATCGTTCGGACGGGCGTCATCGTCCGGCAAATTGGCGAGGACGATGATCAACTGCAGGAGATCTCCCGGCTTGCACCTGGCGATTTCTTCGGCGAGACCGGCTTGCTCGCCGGTATTGGCGAGATGTCGAGTTTGCGGGCAATGACCCCTGTCACGGTTTACGACATAGACCAGGAAAGCTTTGCGCCTCTGCTGCACGACAGGCCCGAAATGGCCGAAGATCTTGCCGCGATCCTGTCGATGAGGGTGTCGGCTTTTAATGAAAGCGGCATCGCCGGACAGCACCACGCGAGCTCCAAATTCGCGCTCCTCAAAGCCATTCAGACAGTCTTTCGAGCCGCTCCGTTCAAGCGCGTTCGAGCACCTGGCTGACAAGGCATGCAGAAGGACAGAGATCCATGACCGTCCGCCAAAGCGGTATCACAGGCATCGATACACTCATCCAGCCAGCTATCCGTGATTTTGCGGACGGACTGAAGATAAGGCGCGTATTGCCGGTCCTCGGATCGCCTGATGATCGGGCCCTTCATCCTGTTCGACCATTTCGGCCCCGCTATATTCGACGCAGGTCACGGTTTCGATATGGGACCGCATCCGCATATCGGCGTTGCGGCCGTGACCTACCTGATCGATGGCGAGATCGTCCATCGCGACAATTTGGGTAAAGTGCAGACCATCCGTCCTGGCGAGGTCAACTGGATGACGGCCGGGTCGGGCATCGTCCATTCCGAGCGCACGCCACCGGAAGTCCGGGCGTCGGCAAGCAATCTCTTCGGCGCTCAGGCTTGGATCGCCCTCCCCTCCCGCTATGAAGAAATTGCCGCCGACGTCGCACATTTTGGCGCTCCCGAAATACAGAGGATCTGTGCCGACGGCGTCGAGTTTGCGTTGATCGCCGGCGCGTCCGACGGGTTGGTCTCGCCGGTAAGGACGTTCTCCGACATGGTCTATGCCGAAATTGTGCTCACGAGCGGCGCGCGCTACCAGGTTAAACCCGAACACGGTGAGCGTGCGATCTACATCGTCGCCGGTGAGGTTGGAATTGTCGGCCAGCTCGGTACGTTTCATGAGGCCGAATTAGTAGCTCTGGCGCCCGGCGCTGAGATTGTGCTCCAGGCGCCTGCCTTCCATGCGGCGAGACTGATGCTGATAGGAGGTGAGCCCCTGGCCGAGCCACGTCATATCTTTTGGAACTTCGTCTCCTCTTCAGCCGAACGGATCGAGCAGGCAAAGGCGGATTGGCGCGAACGCCGCTTCCCCGGCGTGCCGGGAGAGCACGAGCTCATGCCTCTGCCAGATGGCAGCGTGTGAGGGATAAGGCAGCGGATGGTGACCTCAGCGCCGCGACAGCTTTACGCCGGGTGGCGCAGGCAGACCACTACGATATCAAGTAGAGATCGTTCATCGTTTCCTCATCGAGCAAACCGTCGAACCAGACGTCGAAGATTGTCTCGAGCAGGAACTCGTCGTTGCTTGCTTCGGAAAACAGCGTGAGGGACGCGTGCAACTTCTTCGCATCAACGTCACCGAAGACAGCGCGAGCGCTTAGGCCGGAGAGCCGTTGCAGGGTGCCAACGCATTCCCGATAACGGCCTCCGAGGATCGGAAACGAGAGATAGGCGCTGGCTTCGTCGAGCGATGTGATTGCATATGGCTCAGGCGCTGTACCACTTCGCCTTGTGGCCAACCTTGGGAAGATGAACTCCATGTAGGGAGTGCACATCATCCCTCGACGTAGAATGGCCAGCGCGTCGTCGTAGACCGGATCCTGTGCGCTGACGAATCTCTGCAAATCATACTCGTCAGGCATTTGGATAGATCCTTGGGAAACCCTCAACATTCGTGCCCATGACTAGCCGCCGACGACATCTGCATAGTCCGGGTGCTTGGCGAAAAAGCGGCTCATGAAGGGACATTTCAAGATCGCTTTACGGCCGGTCTTGCGGAGCAGTTCGAAGGTTCCTTGGGCCAATTGCGACGCGATCCCTTGTCCGGAAAATTCCGACGGGACTTCGGTGTGTATCAGCGCAACCGTCCCGCCCTCGAGCCGATAATAGGCCGCCGCAAACATATCACCGGCGATCGGCAGCTCGAAACGGTGCTGTTGGACGTTTTCGACGACTTGTGCATCCATCTTTATCTCTCGATTGTATGTCACGTGTCACCGGAGGCAGATTGGCGGGCCGCTATCGCATCGCAGGCAACCGCAGAGTGACGGTCGTGCCTGCCCCAAGTGTGCTCTGAATATCGATGCTTCCGCCTGATTGCTCCGCAAAGTGCTTCACCATCGGCAAACCGACGCCGCCGAGGCCTTCGCTTTTGGTGGTGAAGAACGGATCGAAGGCGCAGACCATCGTCTCGCTGGTCATCCCGATACCGTTGTCCGCGACGCGGATGTCTACCTGACCGGCGGCAGAGTTTTCAGAGGCCAAGCCGGCATCGATCGAGATGAAACCGCCGTCAGGCATTGCATCGCGCGCGTTGAACAGAAGATTCAGAACCGCATTTTGCAATCCAAAGCGATCGCATCTCACCAAAGGCAGGTCGGACCCAACCCGAAGCTCAAGACCGAAATTGGCATCCAAGGCGCTCCGTACGAGGGTTTCGATCTCAGCCAGGCAAGCACCTACGTTTGTGTATTCGATTTCCACGTGGCTCTCTCGGGCCAGGCTGATGGTTTGCCGGACAAGGCCACCAGCCCGCTCCAAAGCCGTTTTGGCGCCGGCTATTACAGGCCCGAGCGCCGGAGCCGCTTGGATGCTCGGATCGCGGGCCAGGTGGTTCAACGCCGACGAGGCGACCTGAATGAGATTGCCCAGGTCATGGACGATGCCGGCCGTCGACATTTGCACGGACATACCACTTCCAGGGCCATCGGGCGGGCCGTCGAAGACATCTTCTTTTATGTCCGGACGAAACATTTCGTTCCCCGCTGGCTAAGTCGGCACCTATTGGCTTCAACACGCTATAATTTATGGCTTTTATTTTCCATTATATCTAAGAAGACGCCGATACATACTTCCGTATATTCAATCGCGAGACGATGCTCTATTGATAGCCGATCCCGCTGATGTAGTTGGCAAGCAGCCGTTCCTGCAGTTCCTCTTGTTTGAAGAGCGCCTTCATCGCATCACGGATATCGAGGACGCCTAGCGGTTTCGAGTCGGCCCCGAGCACCGGCACATTCTGCAGGCCTTGCGCGGCCATGGTCTGCCAGACTGAATGAAGATCATCATCGGGACCACAGGACACGATGGACCGGCTCATCAATGCCGCAATCGGCGCTTCTGTTGGCCCTGAATTCGCCAGATGGCGGACAAGGTCGGACTTGCTCAGCACGCCTGCCGCCTCCCCACTGCCGTGGCACACCACGACCAGGCCTATTGCGGGCCTGGAAAGTGAGAGTGCCGCACTGCGGAGTGGAGCGTCGACATCGACCACCATGAGACGGGCCGATATTACTGGATGCAGACTGTCAATTCGCATGACGCCCTCCTGAGAGCGCCTCGCGGCCGCGGCCGCGGGGCTGGGATCGGTTCCAGTGTTGGTCGCCGAGCTCGGCGCCGTCGTGCGGCCGGGCCGCAAGTGCCGCCCACCCCGGCCAGTCTGAACCCCGTGCCAAAAATATGGGAGAGGTG
>NZ_JAMYQK010000021.1:0-97695 GCF_040320845.1 Mesorhizobium sp. M0601 | reverse complement strand
CGCCATTTGCCCGGTGGCGCCGCCCCATTGCCCCCACCCGGCCGGCCCTTGCAACCGCGTGCAATGGGCCGTCGCCCACACGGCCTCGGCGGCGGCCTTGTCGATGCGGCCGCCGAGCGCCGAGAGCGCGGCTCGGGTCTCGGCGTCGTAGACCGAAAGCCGGCCACCGCGGTGGAAATTATGCTGCCCTGCCGGTGGCCCGTCGGCAGCGTCGATCCGGTAGAGCGCAACCAGAAAGCCGGCCAGCGAACGGGCGAACTCAGTAAGATCGGCAATCAGTCCACCAGCCGCCGGTCTGCCGCCAAGCCAGCGATAGACGGACCAAGGCCATGGATAGCCTTCCCCGGGCGCGCCTTTGGCCAGCGGCACGGGTATCGGCAGAGGCAGGTGAGGCGCCAAGCGGGGCAGCCAGCGATGCTCCTTCTCGACCTGGGCGACATAGGCGGCAGCGCTCGGCAGCCGCACCGACATGCTGTCGCCCAGCCGGAACGTGCGGTTGTCCCAGCCGCCAGGCTCGACCGTCTCTACCGGCAGGTCCGCCCATTTGGGGAACTGCGCGGCAATCAGCCGGCGAACAAGTGCGGCATCTATCGGCATGCCTGGCGTTCGTTCATCGGGCGGCATCGGGCTTGCTCCGGTCTTCTGAATAGCCGGCGGTCCATCTTTTTGTCGTCGCACTCTTGCGGCGCCAGTGATTCCCTTGCCGGCAAATTCTCTAAGCCTTGCGTTCCCAGCGCCGGTCAGGCGTTTGCTGCCAGTAGGTCACGGTGTGGCCGGCCTCCTTCATTGTCTTCCAGTGCGTGCGTGCCGCCTCTAGCTGGGCTGCATCGTGACCGTCGAACAGGAACACGGCGCGCTGGTAGCCGCCAAGCTCCGGCGGCACCGCCCCATCGACCAGGAAGCGTATCTGCGCCTGGTTCGGATTGTCAGGGCCGACGGTCAGAAGCACCGGCTGCTCGGCGGGATGGGCTTCGCGATCCGTTGCGTGGGCCAGGAATGAATCGTCCCGGAAAGTCCACAGATGCTGGTCCAGCGCGTCGCGCCGTTCCTCGGTGCCGGTCTGCACCACGGCACGCCAGCCGCGATCGATACTGCGCTCCAGGAGGCCGGGCAACGCATCCTCCAGCGTCGATTCGGTCAGGTGATAAAACAGAATCTCGGCCATGCGTTCAGTCTACATTGTCGGAGTCCCGCCCCAGCCGCTCATTGCTCGTAATGATCGCGCACCAGCCGGTCGAGCAGCCTGACGCCGAAGCCGGAAGCCCATGACTGGTTGATCTCGTTGGAAGGCGCGCCCATCGCGGTGCCGGCGATGTCGAGATGCGCCCAGGGCGTGTCCTTGACGAAGCGCTGCAGGAACTGCGCGGCGATAATGGCGCCGCCATGGCGGCCGCCGATGTTCTTCATGTCAGCATTCTTGGAATCGATCAGCTTGTCGTATTCGGCACCGAGCGGCATGCGCCACACCCGCTCCTGCGTCGCCTGTCCGGCCGCCGTCAACCGGTCCGCCAACTCGTCATTGTTGGAGAACAGGCCGGCATAATGCTGGCCGAGCGCGACCATGATGGCGCCGGTCAGCGTCGCCAGATTGATCATGAATTTCGGCTGGAAGCGGTCGTTGCAGTACCAGAGCGCATCGGCCAGTACCAGGCGGCCCTCGGCGTCGGTATTGAGCACTTCGATAGTCTGACCCGACATCGAGGTGACAATGTCGCCGGGTCGCTGAGCGTGGCCGTCGACGGCATTTTCAACCAGCCCGACAATGCCGACGACATTGACCTTCGCCTTGCGCGCGGCCAGCGCGTGCATCAGGCCGGTGACGGCAGCAGCGCCGCCCATGTCGCCCTTCATGTCCTCCATGCCCGACGCCGGCTTGATCGAATTGCCGCCGGTGTCGAAGGTGACGCCCTTGCCGACGAAGGCGACCGGGCTTTCCTTGGCCTTGCCGCCGTCCCACCGCATGACCGCGATGCGGGCGCCACGCGGCGAACCCTGCGCTACGCCCAGCAGCGAACCCATGCCGAGCTTCTTCATCTCCTTCTCGGCCAGGATCTCGACCGTGACGCCGAGCGCCTCCAGTTCGGCGATGCGGGCGGCGAATTCCACCGGTCCCAAAACATTGGCCGGTTCATTGACCAAATCGCGCGCCAGCAAGACGCCGTCGATCACCGCCGCTTCATCGGCGAAGGCCTTCTTTGCAGCTGCCGGATCGGCGGTGTGAATAGTCACCTTGACCGGCTTTTTTGGCTCGCGCCTGTCGTCACCATTGTTCTTTTTGGTCTTGTATTTGTCGAAGGAATAGCTGCGCAGCAGGATGCCCGCTGCAAGCTGAACGGCTTGCCTGCCGCTGACGGCCGCACCGGGAAGATCGAGCACGACGGCCACTTCGGTTGCCTTGCGAAAGGATGCGGCAATCGTGCCGCCGAGCTTCAGCCAGGCGTAATCATCGAGATTGGAGCTCTTGCCGGCACCGACCGCCACCAGCCGCTCGATCGATGTCCCTTCCGGTGCCAGCACTTCGACCAGGCTGGCGAATTTGCCGGTGAAGTCGGCGACCGGAAAAGCCCGCTCGAGGGTCTTTGCCGGATCGCAAGCCCTGGCGGCATCGCTGAGGCCGCCCTCGTCGGTCACCAGAACGAAAACGCTGCCTTTTTTGGGCGCGGCGAATTTGGCAAAGGCGATCGAGGGTCTCGAATTCATCATGTCCTGCTTTCGGGGAAGTGAGTTGGATTATTGCGAGAAACGTTCGTCAGTGAGCGGCGGGTTGAAACAGCTCGATAACATTGCCCGATGGATCTTCGAGCAGCGTCTGGGAACCGCCGACGCCCGTTATGATATCGTTGCGAAAGACAAGTCCAGCACTCTTGAGGCGCGCAACCTCTTCTTTCAGGTCCGGCACCACCAACAGGATGCGATTCCAACCTCCCGGCACCGGCTGCCGGCCATCCGGCATCGCCCGTGCACCCGAACTGCCGGGGCCGCTTAGAAGGAGCCGTAAAGCGCCGCGTGTCACGGAAGCAAAAGCCGGTCGCGCGTCCTGTTCAACAGCGAAGCCCAGATGTCCACAGTAGAAGTCGATCGAGGCGGCGACATCATCGACCATGTAGCGAATGCTGACTGGCGTCATGACCATTGACCTTTCGGTTCGAGCACCTTTCAACAAGGCGTGTCTATTGCGGGCGGAACAGTCGGCATAGTCCGGCTCATCATCGCTGCTTGACAATCCGCGCCGCTATCGCTCTGGCCTGAATGCGGGCGTTAGCGAAACAACCGCGAATGCTCGGCCGCATGCCGGTAAACCACAGACCGGGCAATTTCGGATCGGCATCGCCGCCGTTGAAAAGCGGAACGCCCTTGCCGTCGAGAACGCCGAGCTTGCCGAACATCTGCTCCAGACCGGTGCGATAGCCGGTCGCCGCAATGACGATATCGGGCGTGATCGACCTGCCGTCATTCAATACGATGCCGTCGTGGGTAAATTCCCGCAATGGTGGCACCACCACGATCGTGCCTGCCTTTATGGCGCGAACCGCGCCGTCATCGGCTGCGATCGCGGTGTAGTCGGCGCTCAGACGGCTCGCACCGCCTATGGGAGCCGGCGGAAGCCCAAATTTCGTCAGGTCGCCGAAAACCAGGCGCTGGGTTGTCGCCATCACCGCATCGGCCAGCCGCACCGGCAAGCTCGCCATCAACGGTGAAAGCCTGTGGACGGCGACCTTGCCGATGCGTTTCGGCAGCAGCGACGGGCCGTTGCGGGCCGACAGCCAGATGCCTTGGGCATCTGCATTCGCAAGATGGTTGAGTGCGTCGAACCCCGAATTGCCGGCTCCGACGACCAGCACCCTTTTGCCGACGTAGTCCTTCGCCTCGCCAAAATCGGCCGAATGGATAATCCGGCCTGCAAAATCCTTCATGCCTTTCCACGCAGGAATAAACGGCTGCCGATCGCGCCCGGTGGCGACGACGACATGACGCGCCAGACGACGTCCGGCGTTCGTCCGCACGGTCCAGTGATCGCCGTCGAACGTGATCTCTTCAACGGCAACGCCGAATGCGACCGGCAGACCATGCGCCTGGCTGAAATCGTTCAGATGGCGAATGACGGCCGATTTATGCGGAAAAGCCGGGGTGCCTGCGGGATAGCCGATGCCGGGCAGCGTCGAGAGATCGCGATGCGTATTGAGGTGCAGCCGCTGGTGCCGCCGATGCCAGGGTTCAGCAAGCCGGCTCTCCTTTTCCAGGACGAGCGTCGGTACGCCGGCCTTCATCAAGGCGTGGGCGGCGGCAAGGCCGGCCGCGCCGGCGCCGACCACGATCGCGCCGTCAAAGACGGTTTCCCGACCGGTTTGACCGCGCAATTTTTCCGCTTCCATGCTGGGACTCAACAGATCCTGACCCGTCTTATCACGCCGCGGCGGTCGCGACCGGCGCGACATTTGGTCGTTTTGCCGCATTTGACAAGACTTTGGCCGAAATCGCTCCCATATGCGATATCGAACCATCCACGATTCGTCGCGGCACGGCCCCGCTTCCCGCCGCAACCTGTTGTTAACCAACAATGTTCGCCCTTTCTTATCCATTGCCGCCGACACTCCGGCCCAGCGGAATTTGCGATCCGGGACAGAACCCAGATCGAACCGCCAAACTGAGCCAGTTGTGCAGCCGGCGCCGGACGACTACCTTGTTCCAAGGCATGATGCCGTTCGAAATCGCCGAGAAAAGCCTTCATGAAGGTCGTTGAACGTTACATCATGCGCCGTGCTTTCGCGGTATTCGCGCTGGCGCTCGTCTGGACGCTGGCGATCGTCTGGACGACTCAGGTGCTCGCCCGCATCGACCTCGTCACCGATAGCGGTCAGTCGGCCCTCACCTTCTTCGAAGTCGCAGCGCTGATCATCCCGACGATCGTTCCGATCGTCGTGCCGTTCGCCCTGGTGGTCGCGGTCGCCCAGATCCTCAGCGTGATGAATTCGGATTCGGAGCTGGCCGTCATCAATGCCGCCGGCGCTTCACGCTGGACCATCGTCAGGCCGATCATGCTTCTGGCACTTGCAGCCAGCGTTTTTTCCTTCGCCGTCGACAATGGCGTCGACCCTTACGCACGGCAGAAGAACCGCGAGTTGATTGCGTCATCGCGTGCCGATCTGTTGTCGTTGATCATCCAGGAAGGCACCTTCCGCAAGATCGACGACGGCCTGTTCCTGCAGGTTGGCGAACGGCTTCCCGACAACCGCCTCGGCGGCATCTTCGTCGCCGATTCGCGCGAAGAAGGCGTCAATCTCATCTACTACGCCAAGACCGGCAGCATCATCGAACGCGGCGACGAGAAGGTGCTGATGATGAATGACGGCGTCATCCATCGCAAAACCATGACCGGCGACCTCTCGGTGATCCGGTTCACCTCCTACGCCTTCGACTTGTCCGCTTTCATGTCGGCATCATCTGACATCCTGCTTTTGCCGAAGGACCGGACGACCCAGTATCTGCTCAATCCCAGTCCGAACGACAAGATGTACCAGCAAAAGCCGAACAGGTACCTGGCCGAGCTCAACCAGCGTTTTTCCGAGTGGTCCTATTCGCTCGTCTTCGCGCTGATCGCGCTCGCCGTTGCCGGAGATGCGCGCTCGCATCGCGAGGCGCGTGTGCACCCGCTGATCACGGCAATCGCGATCGCGCTGTTCGTGCGCTGGCTCGGGTTCTTTGCCGCCGGCAAGGCCGACAAGGTGCCGCAATATGCCTATATGGTCTACGGCGTCCCGATCGTGGCATCGGCGATCGCCATCTGGTTCATTGTTTCCAACCGGACCATGGAACTGCCGGTTGCCTGGGCCGATTGGATAACCAATCTTGCCGGCCGCTTCAGTGACGGCTGGAGCGCCATCAAGCTCCGTTTTGCCGGGCGTGGCGCATCCGGACAGGGAGCCGGCTGATGGGCTGGACTCTGGGTCGGTACTTCTTCTTTCGCTATGTGACGATCACCATCTGGTTCTTCATCGGCCTCTTGGCGCTGGTGTTCCTGATCGATTTCACCGAGCTTTCCGGCCGCACGACCGGCGTGCCGGGCTTCACCTACGCAACTGCGTTCGCCATTTCGGGGCTCAGGATGCCGATGATCATGCTGCAGACGGTGCCGTTCGTCGGCCTGTTCTCGGCGATGGCGACGTTGGTGTCGCTCAACCGCAAATACGAATTGGTCATTGCCCGTTCCGCCGGGGTTTCCGCATGGCAATTCCTGCTGCCGTGCTGCATCGGGGCGCTGCTGTTTGGAGCCTTGTCGGTCGGCGTCATCAATCCGGTAGCCGCGCACGCCTATTCCTGGTCCGAGGAGATCGAGACCCAGCTCCGTTCGGGCAAGTCGAACAGCGTCTCGGCCGATGCTGCGCCCTGGATCAGGCAGAAAACCAACGCCGGCGACACCATCATCGGCGCGCGCGCCATTCTCAATCAAGGCCTGGAGATGGCCGACGCGGTCTTCTTCAGCTTCAGCCCGCAAGGCGACATCATCGAGCGCAAGGATGCGGCGCGCGCCTTTTTGCGGGACGGCTACTGGGAATTGCAGGACGTCAAGGTGTTCCGGGACGGTACCATCCAGTCGTTACCCAGCGATCGGCTGCCGACCAATCTCAAGCCGGAATTCGTGCAAGAGCGGTTGGCGCGCCCTGAGACCATTCCCTTCTACGATCTGCCCGGCAAGATCGAAGTGGCCCGCTCCTTCGGCCTCAAGGCAAATGCCTTCGCCATGCAGTTCAATTCCCTGATTGCGCTGCCCTTCCTGCTTGTCGCGATGACGCTGATTGCGGCAACGGTATCAATGCGATTTGCGAGGATGGGGCAGTCGGCAACGATGATTCTGGGTGGCATCGTGGCCGGGTTTCTGCTTTATGTCGTTTCGGTGCTGGTCAAGGCATTCGGCGTAGCGGGATTCGTACCCACGGCCGTAGCGGCTTGGGTCCCGGTTGTCGTGGCTATGTTCTTCGGGGTGACATTCCTGCTATACAAGGAAGACGGCTAGTGAGGGAGGCGGTTTTGCGCAGCCATAGGCACGCCGGTTTGGCACGCCTCTCTGCGGCGAGCGCCTTGGCATGCCTGCTTGCCAGCGCCGCCCCGGTTGCTCCGGCTTTCGCCCAGGACGTCAGTGAGCTGGCAACGAAGGTTCCGAGCGGCACGCAGATGCTGTTGGCAGCCGATACGCTGGTCTACGACAACGACAAGCAGACAGTGACGGCCGTCGGTGGCGTCCAGATCGACTACGGCGGCAACCGTCTCGTCGCCCAGCGGGTCGAATACAACCGCAACACCAAACGCCTCGTCGCCAGCGGCAATGTCGAACTCGTCAATAGCGACGGCACCAAAATCTATTCGCAACATGCCGACATCACTGACGATTTCGCCGACGGCTTCGTCAACGCGCTGCGGGTCGAGACCATAGACAAGGCGTATTTCGCCGCCGAAAGCGCGGAGCGCATGGGCGGCGTGCTGACGACGTTCCACAATGGCGTCTACACCGCCTGCGAGCCGTGCGAGGACAAGCCCGACAAAGCGCCGACCTGGCGTATCAAGGCCAGGAAGATCATCTGGAACGGCGAGAAGAAGACGGTTCGCTTCGAGAACTCGAATTTCGAGTTCTTCGGCTTTCCGCTGGCCTATCTGCCGGCTTTCGAGATCGCCGACCCAACGGTCAAGCGCAAGAGCGGCTTCCTGATCCCCGGCGTCGCCTACAAGAGCGATCTCGGCGTCGGTGTTAAAGTCCCCTATTATTTCGCGCTCTCGCCGACCTACGATCTCACTGTCACTGGCAGCGGCTATACCAAGCAAGGTTTCCTCGGTGAGGCCGAGTGGAGGCAGCGCTTCAACAACGGTCAGTACAGCCTGAAGATTGCGGGCATCCGGCAGGAGAATCCCGACGCCTTCATCGACGACAATGGCCACAACGTGAATTCGGGTACCGAAGGCGACCCGAACAGGTTCCGCGGCATGATGGGCACCCAGGGCCAGTTCGCCATCAACCCGCGCTGGGACTTCGGCTGGGACATCCTGCTGCAGAGCGACAAGAATTTCGCGCGCACCTACGACATCGATGGCTTCAACGATAGCGTGCACCGCTCCGAGGTGTACCTGACGGGGCTCAACGATCGCAATTACTTCGACGTGCGCGCCATGCACTTCGAGGTTCAGGAAGACACGCTCGCCAGCGATCCGACTGCACGCGCCGCCAAGCAGCCCTGGGTGCTACCCTCGCTCGACTACGCCTATATCCCCGACATGCCGGTGGCCGGCGGGCAGCTGTCGTTCGACGTCAACGCGCGGGTCATTGACCGCGACAGGCTCGATACGGCTCTTGCAAATTCGGGCATCCCTTCGTCCGTCAACAACGTTCGCGGCATCGACGGTCAATCCGGGCGCCTTACCGCGGAAGCCGAATGGAAGCGCACCTTCACCACCGATGGCGGGCTGCTGCTGACACCGCTCCTGGCGCTGCGGGGCGACGCCGGCTACGTCAACGCCTCCTCGGCCTCGCTCGACGCCGTCAACCAGATGGCGACCAATCTCGGCGTCGAGGACGATATGCGTTCATCGCTTGCCCGCTACATGGCGACCGCCGGCCTTGAGATGCGCTGGCCGGTGCTGTTTTCGATGACCAGTTCCAGCCATGTCTTCGAACCGATGGCGCAGGTATTCATGCGTCCGAACGAGCAATATGTCGGCGGGCTGGCGGTCCCCAACGAGGACGCCCAGAGCTTCGTCTTCGACGCCACGACGCTGTTCGAGCGCGACAAATTCTCGGGCTATGACCGCATGGAAGGCGGCACACGCGCCAATGTCGGGCTGCGCTATTCCGGCGCATATGACAATGGCTGGGGCACCAATGCGGTGTTCGGCCAATCCTACCAGCTGGGCGGCCAGAACTCGTTCGGCACGCCGGACCTGGTCAATGTCGGCGCCTATTCAGGCCTTGAAACTGCAACCTCCGACTATGTCGGCCTTGTCGGCTTCAACAGCCCCAGCGGGTTTTCCGGCTCGGTCAGCGGCCGTTTCGACGAGCAAAGCTTCGAGATCCGCCGCGCTGAGGTAAAGGCCGCCTTTTCAGGCCTGCCGGTATCGCTGAGCGCCAAATACGCCTTCATCCAGGCGCAGCCACTCTATGGCTTCTCAACCGATCGCCATGAGGTTACGCTCGGCGCCTCGACACATCTTGCCGAGAATTGGCGCGTCTTTGGCACCGGCACATATGATCTGGAGCAGAGCGTTCTGGTCAAGGACGGGGTCGGCTTTGCCTATAGTGATTCGTGCTTTACCTATTTGATGACGTTTTCGGAAAGACGTGACCTGAACACCAAGGAAGTATCGCAGAACGTCGGCTTCAACCTGTCGTTCCGCACGCTCGGCGATTTCGGCTCGTCGCAACGCTCCATCGACACCATTCAATAACGGGCAGCGGTCGGCAACGGGGCGGCTGGCGGACGACATTGTTTCGCCGCATAGAGCAGGCACGAATTTTGACGGCCTGAACTGGGATAGGTTCGGCTGAATCGGGATGGAATTGGGATGCTTTCGATGAGGAAATACCTCTTTTCGGCAGGGTTCGCGCTGCTGGTGGCGTTCTCGACCACCGCGGTGACACGGCCAGTTTTCGCCACCGAGATCAAATACGTCGTCAACAATATACCGATCACCACCGGCGACATCCAGCATCGGGCCGCTTTCCTGCGCCTGCAGCACAGAAAGGGCGATGCCGGCCAGGAAATGATCGACCAGACGCTGCGCCTGGCCGAAGCCCGGCGGCTCGGCATCCGCATCAGCGACGAGCAGGTCGATGCCGCTTATCAGCGTTTCGCCACCAGCAACAAGATGCCGCTCAAGCAGCTTGACGGCGCGATGGCGCAATCCGGCGTCACCAAGGAGCATTTCAAGGACTTTATCCGGGCGCAGATGGCCTGGAACCAGGCGCTGACGGCGCGTCACCGTTCTAGCGACGGCGGCGGCGCCATGAGCGAGCAGGACCTCGTCAAGCGCATGCTCGAAAAAGGCGGCAGCAAACCGAGCGCCACAGAGTACATGCTGCAGCAGGTCATCTTCGTGGTGCCGGCGGCCGAGCGCAGCGCGACGCTGGCCAAGCGCAAACGCGAAGCCGACGCTATGCGCGCCCGCTTCAACGGCTGCAACACCACGCGCGAATTCGCCAAGGGCCTGATCGATGTCACCGTTCGCGATCTCGGCCGGGTGCTGGCGCCGCAATTGCCGGCGGACTGGGCCGAGCAGATAAAGGCTACAAAGGTCGGCGGCGCCACCACGACGCGCGAAACCGACCGCGGTGTCGAATTCATCGGCATCTGCTCGTCGCGCGAAGTGTCAGACGACAAAGCCGCGCAGATGGTGTTCCAGAGTGAAGGTTCGAGCGACAAGAACGCCGACGAACTCTCGAAGAAATATGTCGAGGAGTTGCGGAAGAAAGCCCGCATAATCGAGCGCTGAAGTCGACGCGCCGTGGCTGACGCAGAGCTTCCGCTGGCGTTGAGCGTCGGCGATCCGTCCGGCGTGGGGCCGGACATCGCCATCGCTGCTTGGCAGGCCCGCGAAAGCGCTGGCGTTCCGTCATTTTATCTCCTTGCCGATCCGGCACTGATTGCCGCGCGAGCGCACAGGCTCGGCACCGATATCGCGATTGCCGAGACGACGCCGGCGTTAGCGCCGGGGGTGTTTTCGCGCGCGCTGCCGGTGGTGGCGCTTGCTGCCCGTTTCGTCGACAGTCCCGGCCGCCCGGATCCAGCCAACGCCGCCGGCATCATCGAGGCGATCGACCGCGCAGTTGCCGACTGCCTGGCCGGCCGCGCCGCCGCAGTCGTCACCTGCCCCATTGCCAAGAAGCCGCTCTACGACGCCGGCTTTCGCTTTCCCGGCCACACCGAATATCTGGCGCATCTGGCATCGCTTCACACCGGCACCGAAGTGATACCGGTGATGCTGCTTGCCGGACCGGACCTGCGCACCGTGCCGGTCACCATCCACATCGCGCTGGCCGAGGTGCCGAAAGCGCTGACCACGGACCTTATCGTCGCCACCGGCCGCATCACCGCCGCCGACCTTGCGAACCGCTTCGGAATTGCCAAGCCGCGGCTCGCCATTGCCGGCCTCAACCCGCATGCCGGCGAAGGCGGCACCATGGGCACCGAAGACGAGCGGATCGTGCGCCCGGCGGTCGACCGGCTGAGGCAGGAAGGGATCGACGCCTTCGGGCCGTTGCCGGCCGACACGCTGTTTCATGCTCGCGCCCGCGCCGGCTACGACGTGGCGCTCTGTATGTATCACGACCAGGCGCTGATCCCGGCCAAGGCGCTGGCGTTTGACGAGGCGGTCAACGTCACGCTCGGCCTGCCCTTCGTCCGCACCTCGCCCGACCACGGCACCGCCTTCGATATCGCCGGCAAGGGCATCGCCCGTGCCGGCAGCCTGATTGCAGCGCTGAAACTCGCTCGCGTTCTTGCCGATACCGGGAAAAGGCCGTAGGCCCTGAGCCCAATCAGCCAAATTCGACGGCCTTAACCGATGAGCCCGCCTGATGAGCCCAGCCCGATGAGCATAGACGGCCTGCCGCCACTGCGCGAGGTGATCGAGCGCCATGGGCTGCAGGCGAAAAAGGCGCTGGGCCAGAATTTTCTGCTCGACCTTAACCTGACAAGCAAGATTGCGCGAACCGCCGGCGACCTGAGCGACGTTACGGTTATCGAGGTCGGTCCCGGTCCGGGCGGGCTGACCCGGGCCCTGCTCCTCAACGGCGCCCGGCGGGTCGTCGCCATCGAGCGCGACGAGCGCTGCCTGGCGGCCCTGGCCGAGATCTCGAACCACTATCCGGGCCGGCTAGAGATCGTAGCCGGCGATGCGCTGAAAACCGATTTTGCAGCGCTTGCTAAAGGGGAAAGCGGCGGGCCGACGAAAATCGTCGCCAACCTGCCCTACAATATCGGCACCGAATTGCTGATCCGCTGGCTGACCGTCACCGAGTGGCCGCCCTTCTACACATCGATGACACTGATGTTCCAGCGCGAGGTCGCCGAACGCATTGCAGCCAGCCCCGGAAGCGATGCCTATGGTCGGCTCGGCGTGCTGGCAGGCTGGCGGACGGAGGCGAGGATTGCCTTCGACGTGCCGCCGCAGGCGTTCACGCCGCCACCCAAGGTGACGTCCTCGGTGGTGCATCTGGTGCCGCGCGCCAGCCCCTTGCCGGCAGAGGTGAAACGGCTCAGCCGCGTCACCGAAGCGGCGTTTGGCCAGCGCCGGAAAATGCTGCGGCAGAGCGTGAAAAGCCTCGGCGGCGAGGCGCTGCTTGCCCATGCCGGCATCGATCCGACCAGGCGCGCCGAGACGCTGAGCGTCGAGGAGTTCGTTCGCCTGACCAACGCGGTGTGATGCCGGGACGCGTCTGCGTGGAATTTCCGCTCTCACGGCATAGATAGCCGGACAAACCTGCCCGGAGACAAGCAATGGCCGCCTATGTCATTTCCGACGTCACGATCCGCGACGCAGAGGCGATCGAAGCTTATCGCATCCGCGCGGCTGCCCCCATCGCCCAGCACGGCGGGCGCTATCTGGTACGCGGTGGCAAGGTGGAAATGTTGGAAGGCGACTGGTCTCCCGGGCCGCTGATCATCGTCGAATTCCCCGACATGGACACGGCGCGGCGCTGGTATCGCTCGGCCGAATACGCCGCTGCATTGGAGCTGCGCGACGCCGCGCTCAGCCGCAATCTGATCCTGGTCGAGGGGATAGCGCGTTGATCAATCCGTCTTCTCGTCGAGCAGCCCCGAGACGAAATCGAACAGGCCGGGCCGGCGATCGCGTCTGAGCCGTTCGGCGGTGACGATGCCGCGCACCTCGGCGAAAGCGCGGTCGAGATCGTCGTTGACGATGACGAAATCATATTCCTTCCAGTGCTCGATCTCGTTGCGGGCGTTCTTGAGCCGCGTCTCGATCACCGCTTCCTGGTCCTCGGCGCGACGCTTCAGCCGCGCCTTCAATTCCTTCATCGATGGCGGCAGGATGAATATCGAGACGATGTCGGCGCGCATCTTCTCCTTGAGCTGCTGAGCGCCTTGCCAGTCGATGTCGAACAGCATGTCGCGGCCTTCGGCCAGCGCCTGTTCAGCCGGCTCGCGCGGCGTCGCGTAGCAATTGCCGTGCACCTCCGCCCATTCGAGCAGCGCATCGGAATCGCGCAGCCGCTCGAACTCGCGCATGGTACGGAAATGGTAATGGACGCCCTCGATCTCGCTGCCGCGGCGTGGCCGCGTGGTGACCGAGACCGACAATTCCAGGCTGGAATCGCTCTCCAGCAGATTGCGCGCAATCGTCGACTTGCCGGCGCCTGACGGCGACGACAAGACCAGCATCAGCCCGCGGCGCCGAATGCGGGAACCCACATCCCTAGCGGTCATGGGGCTTGGCAGTCATGTGGCTTGGCATCGGGATCATTCCAGATTCTGGACCTGTTCGCGAAACTGGTCGACGACCGCCTTCAGTTCCAGCCCGATGGCGGTGACCGCGGCAGCATTCGACTTGGAACACAGCGTATTCGATTCGCGGTTGAATTCCTGTGCCAAGAAATCGAGCTTGCGGCCGATGGCGCCGCCGCCGCCGAGCAGCGCCCGGCCTGACGCCACATGTGTCTTCAGCCGGTCGATCTCCTCGCGTATGTCGGCCTTGGTGGCCAGGAACGCCGCTTCCATATGCAGCCGGCTGGCGTCCAGGTTGGCAGACGCGTCCATCAACAGGCGGATCTGCTCGGCGAGCCTTTCGCGGATCGTGGCCGGTTCGCGTGATGGATCGGCCTCGGCCCGCAGCGTCAGCGCCTCGATGGCATCGATATGGCCGGACAGCAGGGAACGAAGTGCCGCACCTTCGCCCTGGCGCGCCTGGTGCAGCCCGTTCAGTGCTGCTTCCAGCGCCGACAGTATTGCGGTATCGAGCGCACTGCGCGCCTCTTCGGTTTCGATGGTTTCGGGAATGTCGAGGACGCCGCGCAGCGCAAGCAGGCCGTCGGCCGCCGCAGGGGCTACTCCGAACTGCTCCTGCAGCCGCTTGGCCAAGCCCGCCAGATCCTTCAGGAAAGCCTCGTTGACCACGGGTTGCGCTTGCGCGCCGGCGGCGCGGCCAATGGTCAGCGTCATCTGGAAATTGCCGCGCGCAAAACGCTTCTGCACCGTCTGCCGGACGGCCGGCTCCAACCGGTCGAAACCTTGCGGCAGCCGCAGCCTGACCTCGACGCTTTTGCCGTTGACGGACTTGGCTTCCCAGGCAATCGAAGTGCCGTCGTGTTCGGCGACACTGCGCGCAAAACCGGTCATGCTCTGCAAGTTCATGTAGCCGTGCGTCCCTTTGCCGAATGCCCCTCAAGCCGGAGCGATTTTCTCCGGACAGGACCATGTGAATTTCAATGCCATGGCAGCCCTTGCACATCCACCCGGATATGCACAGGGCCAAACTGATGGCGTCCGGCCCTACTGGGCGGCGGTGGGGCCTGCATCGTCAACGATGGCTCCCGCCGGCGTGTCGGCTCCGGTATTGGTTGCTCCGGCCTTGGCGGCGTCCTGCGCCTGCTTTTTCAGCAGTGCCCGGTAGCGAGCGACATTCTCGTTATGCTCATCGAGCGTCGAGGCAAAGACGTGCCCGCCGCTGCCGTCGGCGACGAAGTAGAGATCGCTGGTCTTCGAC
This sequence comes from Mesorhizobium sp. M0601, assembly GCF_040320845.1. Lineage (NCBI taxonomy): Bacteria > Pseudomonadati > Pseudomonadota > Alphaproteobacteria > Hyphomicrobiales > Phyllobacteriaceae > Mesorhizobium > Mesorhizobium sp. M0601. Next base: position 82,989 of record NZ_JAMYQK010000021.1, on the reverse strand, counting down.
GGATTGGCGACAGCCTCCAGCGCCGCACGGCCGGGATTGGCGATCGGCGTCGGCGGTAACCCGTTGATCAGATAGGTGTTGTAGGGCGTCGGCTTCTGGATGTCCGACTGATAGATCGGGCGGTCGATGGGTTTGCCTTTGCCGCCGAACAGGCCGTAGATGATGGTCGGGTCCGACTGCAGCCGCATACCCTTGGCCAGCCGGTTGAGGAAGACGGCGGCTACGCGCGAGCGTTCATCGCCCTTGCCGGTCTCCTTCTCGACGATAGAGGCCAGGGTGACAAAATCCTCAACGTTGGCGATCGGCAGATCCGGCGCTCGGCGTTGCCAGACCTCGTCGACCAGCTTCTTCTGGTCGGCCAGAAGCTTGTCGACCATCTGCTGGCGTGTTGCGCCGCGGGTGAAACGCAGCGTGTCGGTGGCGAGGCTGCCCTCAGGTGGAGTGGTCGACGGCATATCGCCGGTCAGCGCGTCCTGCTCGGCGATCCGTTGCAGCGCCTGCTCGACCGTCAGCCCCTCGGGGATGGTCAGCGAATACATCACCGACTTGCCGCTCTTCAGCAGTTCCATGATATCGTGCATCGACGCCTGCGGCTTGATCTCGTATTCGCCGGCCTTCAGGGCGGAATCATTGCCGAAGGCGCGCACGCCAAGGCGGAAAATGCGGGCGTCGCTGATCAGCCCTCGCCGCTCAAGCTGGTCGGCGATCTCCTGGACGCCGCTATTCGGCTTGACCAGGAAAGTGTCGCCATTGGCCGACGGGCCGGGCTCGTTGAACTCCTGCTTGCCGAAATACAGCGCAACGCCTGCCGCCAGCACCATCAGCATCACCGAAGAGATGACGAAGTTCATGAACACGACGAACTGGCTGCGCGAGGCACGCGAGCGCTTCGGCGGCGGCGTGCCGGCCTCGGGCCGCAACGCCTCGCTGGCCGTCTTCGGCACGATCGGGCCGGGCGTGGGCGTTGCTGGCCGTTGCCCGAATTCCCCGTTATCGGCCGGATTTGTGTTCATAGCGCCCTACCATTTGATCTTGCGACGAATCCCCTCGGGCAGAGTAGGGGCGAATATGGCAAAATTGACGGCAGACGGAAACCGGCAGAGCGGTCAGCCATTGTAGCGCTGGAAGACGAGCGAGGCGTTGGTGCCACCGAAGCCGAAGGAGTTGGACAGCGCCACGTCTATCTGCCGGGCCCGCGGCTTGTGCGGCACCAGGTCGATCGCCGTTTCGCGCTCCGGATTGTCAAGATTGATGGTCGGCGGCGCGATGTTGTCGCGAATGGCGAGGATCGAAAAGATCGCCTCGGCAGCACCAGCCGCGCCCAGCAGGTGGCCAATCGACGATTTGGTCGACGACATCGATATCTTCGAGGCGGCGTTGCCGACCAGCCGCTCGACGGCGCCGAGTTCGATCGTATCGGCCATGGTCGAGGTGCCGTGCGCGTTGATGTAGTCGACATCGGCCGGCGTCAGCTTCGCCCGGTTCAGCGCCGCGGTCATGCAACGGAAAGCGCCGTCGCCGTCCTCGGCAGGCGCGGTGATGTGATAGGCGTCGCCGGTCAGACCGTAGCCGGTGACCTCGGCATAGATCTTGGCGCCGCGGGCCTTGGCGTGTTCGAGCTCCTCGAGCACGACAACACCGGCGCCCTCGCCCATGACGAAGCCGTCGCGATCGCGATCATAGGGGCGTGAGGCCGTTTGTGGCGCATCGTTGCGCTCGGTGGAGAGCGCGCGGCAAGCGGCGAACCCGGCGACCGACAGTCTCGTCACCGGCGCTTCGGCGCCGCCTGCGACCATAACGTCGGCATCGCCCCAGATGATCAGCCGGGCGGCATCGCCGATGGCGTGCGCACCGGTCGAGCAAGCGGTGACGACGGCATGGTTGGGGCCTTTCAGCCCATGCCGGATCGAGACCTGACCGGAGACGAGGTTGATGATCTGGCCAGGGATGAAGAATGGGCTGATGCGGCGCGGACCGCGTTCCTTGAGGATCATCGCATTCTCGGCGATGCCTTCGATGCCGCCGATGCCCGAACCGATCAGCACGCCGGTGGCGCACTGTTCCTCATGCGTCTTCGGCTGCCAGCCGGAATCCTTGAGTGCTTCGTCGGCGGCCGCGATCCCGTACAGAATGAAGTCGCCGATCTTGCGCAGTTCCTTCGGCTCGAGAACGGCTTCAGGATTGAAAGTGGCATTGGAGCCGTCACCGCGCGGAATGACGTGGGCGACCTTGCAGGCAAGGTCTTCCACCTCGAATTCGGTGATGCGCTTGGCTGCGCTGCGGCCGGTCAGAAGCTCCTTCCAGCTGTGCTCGAAGCCCATGCCGAACGGCGAAAGCAGCCCAAGGCCCGTGACGACGACACGCCTCATCGCAGGTCCTCCCCGGTGATGACTGCAAATAGCGTCAGGCGGAGGCCTTGTCGATGTATTTCACCGCATCGCCAACAGTCAGGATGGTCTCGGCGGCGTCGTCCGGGATTTCGACACCGAACTCTTCTTCGAACGCCATGACAAGTTCGACCGTGTCGAGGCTGTCCGCGCCCAGATCATCGATGAAGCTCGCCTGCTCCGTCACCTTGTCGGCATCGACGCCAAGGTGCTCGATGACGATCTTCTTGACGCGCTCTGCGGTGTCACTCATTTGGGCATCCTCGTCTTTTGGTTGTCTGTCTTCGTTAGCGGGCAGAATGCCGCTAATCAAGCTGAAAGATGGTCCTGCCGGAAACGCAGCGGAACAGGACCGGTTTTTGCCCGAACCGCCGGGTTGCGGGCGGCATTACACGAAAAATCCCGTGCATCCAAGACGGAATGAAGCGTTTTCCCAAGTGTTAGATCATTGCCATGCCGCCATTCACATGAATGGTCTGGCCGGTGACGTAGGCTGCCTCGTTGGAAGCTAGGTAGGCGACGGCAGAGGCGACTTCGGCGCCCGTGCCCATGCGCCGGGTCGGGATCGCCGCCATGATCGCCTCTTTCTGCTTGTCGTTGAGCTTGGCGGTCATCGCCGATTCGATGAAGCCCGGGGCGACGCAGTTGACGGTGATATTGCGGGTGGCGATCTCCTGCGCCAGCGATTTGGAAAAGCCGATCATACCGGCTTTGGAGGCGCAATAGTTGGTCTGGCCGGGATTACCCATGACGCCAACCACTGAAGTGATGTTGATGATGCGGCCATGGCGGCGCCGCATCATCGGATGGGTAAGCTCGCGGGTCAGCCGGAACACGGCGGTCAGGTTGACCTCGAGCACGCTATCCCAGTCGGCGTCAGCCATGCGCACGAACAACCCGTCCTTGGTGATGCCGGCATTGTTGACGAGGATGTCGACGCCTTCGAGGTCAGCTTCCGCCTTCTGGCCGAGCGCCTTGACGTCGTCGCGGTTGGAAAGATTGGCCGGGAAAAGCTTGACCCGGTCGCCCAGTTCGGCGGCCAGCGCCTCCAATTTCTCGATACGTGTGCCATGCAGGCCGACGATGGCGCCCTGGCCGTACAGCACGCGGGCGATCGCCTCGCCTATACCTCCCGATGCGCCGGTGACGAGCGCCTTGCGGCCGGTCAATTCGAACATGCTTTATCCTCTTCCCAAATCGTACTGGCCAATCATACGGGCCGGTGAGTTCGGCTATCTGTAAACGTTGCCGCGGTGGCCTATGGTTACCACCAGAATGACGAGCCGGTTATCCTGCACATCGCAAATGATGCGATAATCCCCGACGCGATATCTCCAAAAGGTTGCGAGCGGGCCCTTCAGCGGTTTGCCGAGTTCACGCGGGTTGTCGAGAACGGCAATGCGGTTTTCAATAAAATCACGGATACGGTGACGTGTCTGCGGATCCAGTTTTTCGACAAATTTTCGCGCCGAGTGGGCGTATTCAAGCGTCCAGGCCACGCCAGAAGTCCTCGGCTCTCATGACGTCTTCTTCACCACGCCTGATCCGCTCAACGACTTCGGCAGCCAGGTAGTAATCCTCCAAGTCCTCCAGACCACGTTCAATGAGCTCGCGCAGATAGTAGGCCTTGCTGCGACCAGTCTTGGCCGCGAGAAAATCCAGGCGCTGCTCGACTTCAGGAGAAAGGCGGATCGATGTGGGCATGCCGCACCTTGTTGCGATACATGTATTCATGTAGCGGCAAGCACTGATGAATTCAAGCTACGTGGTCACCCAAGGCGGCAAGTGCCGTCTCGACCTCCGCCGCCGATCCGATGCTGCTGGTGGCAATGTCGCGGTTGATGCGGCGGGCCAGCCCCGACAGCACCTTGCCGGCGCCCACTTCGTAAAGCGTCACAACGCCGTTGCTGCCGAACCACTCCACCGTTTCGCGCCAGCGCACGCGCCCGATCACCTGTTCGACGAGTCGGCGGGCGATCTCGTCGGGATCGCTCGTCGGGGTCACCGTAACATTGGAGACCAGCGGCACGACCGGCGCACTCTTCGTCACGGCGGCCAGCGCCTCCCGCATGATCTCGGCCGCAGGCTTCATCAATGCCGAATGGAAGGGCGCCGAGACCTGCAGCATCAGCGCCCGCTTGGCGCCCTTCTCCGTGCATAGCCTCGCCGCCAGTTCGACCGCTGGCCTGGCGCCGGAGATCACCAGCTGGCCGCCGCCATTGTCATTGGCGATCTGGCAAACCAAGGCTTGTGCGGGATCTTTGGCGGCGCCCTGGGCGGCCTCTGCGCAAGCGGCTTCGACGTCGGCCTGTTCCAGCCCGATGATCGCCGCCATGGCGCCCTCGCCGGCCGGCACAGCCGCCTGCATGGCATTGCCGCGGATGCGCAACAGCCGGGCGGCGTCGGCGACCGAAACGAAACCTGCGGCCGCAAGTGCCGAATATTCGCCGAGCGAGTGGCCGGCGACATAGGTGACCTTGCCGTTCAGGGAGAAGCCGCGCGCCTCCAGCGCCCGGATTGCGGCAAGCGACACCGCCATCAGCGCCGGCTGGGCGTTGGCGGTCAGCGTCAGCGTCTCTTCCGGGCCTTCCCAGATCAGCTTCGATAGGTTTTCGCCGAGCGCGTCGTCAACTTCCTCGAAGATCCGCCGCGATTCCACAAAGATATCGGCGAGGTCCTTGCCCATGCCGACAGCCTGGCTGCCCTGCCCCGGAAAGGTGAATGCGATGGCCATCGGCGGCTCCCAGCTGCTGGTTCACGTTGCCTGTGACGCAAGGCGTGCGGCCAAGTCAAGTCCAACCTTGATCGCGTAATATCGGCCGAGTGCCTGTTTCGGCAGGCTTTTTGGCGATCACTCATGATGAAAACCGCTCACGATTTGTTTGCTGGCTCTTCTTATTTCCGCCACAGGCGCTAGGCTTTGCGTGACAGTTCGATGACAATCGAGTGACGCTTTTGTTGCGGGCCGGGGAACTATTGAAGTGGCAAAGACCAAGCAGAGCGCAGCCGAGGCGGCGCCCCAGTTTCTTGAAGGCGATCCGTCGACCGGCTATCTGCCGGCGCGCAAATGGCCTGTCATCCGCTATGGCCTTATCAGCTTGCTGGCTGCGGCCATCCTTGTGTTTGCCATCGAACTGATCGTGCGCGGCAACTTTGCCGGCACCATTGATTTCTTTCTGCAGCCTTTCAAACCCGGCTGGACCACGATCATCATTTTTGCGCTGATCCTCATCGGCCTCGACGCCGTGCTCGGCCGCAGTCATCAGAGCCTGATGATCGTCGCGCCGCTGACATTGTCGCTGGCGTTCGTCGGCCACCAGAAGTCGCTGTATCTCGGCGATCCGCTCTATCCGACCGATTTCCTTTATTCCCGGCAGATCGTGGCACTGATGCCGCTTCTGGTACGCGATCGCCCGGGAACCGCCATTGCCCTGGCGATCGGCATCGTCGGCGGGCTGTCGCTGCTCGTCTATGGCTGGCGGCTATGGCGCCGCCGCGTTCCGGCGCTCAGCCACAAGGGCCGCCTTGCCCGGCTGACGCTGACAGTACCGCTGATCGCCTTCTTCGTTTCCATCATGGACTATGCCACTTTCTCGTGGACGCGCGACCGGCTGCAGATCATCCCGATCATGTGGGACCAGAAGGAAAACTATGCCTCAAACGGTTTTGCGCTCGCCTTCGCGCTTAACGTTCCGATGGCGCATGTCTCGGCGCCGCCCGGCTATTCCGACAAGGCGATCGAAGCGATCGGCAAACCGCAGGTGACCGCCTCGGTACCTGCCGAGAAGCCCGACATCATCGTCGTCATGAGCGAATCCTTCTGGGATCCGACCAAGCTGCCTGGCGTCACCATCACACCCGACCCTATCCCCAATGTGCGGGCACTGCGCACGGGTTACATGTTCTCGCCCGAGTTCGGCGGCATGACGGCCAACATCGAGTTCGAGGCCCTGACCGGCTTTTCCAACGCCTTCCTGCCGGCGGGCAGCATTCCCTACCAGCAATATGTGCGGACACCGACTCCCTCGCTGGCGACCTTCCTGAAAAGTCAGGGCTACCGGGCGCGCGCCATCCATCCCGGCACCAATTGGTTCTGGAACCGGGGGGCCGTCTATGCCGATTTCGGCTTCAACGACTTCAAGTCCGAGGAGACGTTGCCGCCCATGCAGAAGCGCGGACCGCTCGCGTCGGACGCTGCGATGACCGACGAGATCATCCACGAAGCCGATACCAGCGCCGAGCCGGTGTTCTTTTTCGCCGTCAGCCTGCAGAACCACGGGCCGTATGAGCCGTATCGCTATAACAATCCGACCCACAAGGTGCAGGCGCCGATCAGCCAATGGGCGCGTGAATCGCTGTTGAGCTATGCCGAAGGCTCTTCCGACGCGGACCGCGGCCTCGAGCGGCTGATCGAATGGGCGAAGAAACGCGAGCGGCCGACCGTCATCGCGTTCTTCGGCGACCATCTGCCGCCGCTTGGGCCGGTCTACGTCGAGACCGGCTTCCTGAAGGACAATGTTGCGCCGCGCAAGGAGGCGGCCGACCAGATGCTGCTGCACCACCAGACGCCGCTGATCGTCTGGTCGAATCGCAGCGGCCCGGCCGAGGATCTAGGCGCCGTCAGCCCGTCCTTCCTGCCCTACCATATCCTGAAGACAGCCGGCATCAGCCATCCCTATTACACCGGCTTCCTCGGACAGTTGCGAGAGCGCTACCGCGTTATCGACCGCAATTTGCTTTTGGCACCGGGGGGCGACGCCACCCCCGATTGGTCGCGTCAGAAAGAGATCGATCCGGCAATCCGCGACTTCCGTCTGCTGCAATACGACATGATGTTCGGCAAGCGCCATGCGGCGCCCGATTTCTTCCCCGAAACCACAGGCAAAGTGCCTGCACACACGAGTTGAGCAGCGGCGGCGGGAGAGCGGCCGACGTCGTTCAGTTCGTCAAGTGCAGCTGCGAAATCGAGCTTCCGATTTTCAGGAAGACGCTTTCGAGCTGACTGACGTCGTTGGTCGGGTAATAATCCGACGGCGACGATGCGCAGGCCTCGTAGAGCTTGCGGTTGGCTGCGGTGTCGGCCTGCAGCAGCACTGTGAAGATCTGCACGTCCTGCTTCTTCAATGTGTTGCATACATTGGTTGTCCAATCGTCGACATTGCGCGCAGCCGCGGTCTGGTCGCTGGATCCAAACCGACCCGAGGCCAGGAATCCGTAGGAGCCATAGTCCGACTTCTGCGGCGTATCCTTCGCGCCATAGACAACATTCTCGCCGTCGGTGAGCAGCAGCACCGTTTTGGTCGTGCCTGACGCCCTGAACGGCGCGCCGTCGCTGTAAGGCGGTTCCGGCGAGAGCACCCGCATCCCCCATGACAAGCCTTCCGAAACATTGGTCCCCGAGCCGTTCCATTCGATCATCTCACCGACGGCCTTCCGCAATTTGTCGAAATCATCGGTCAGCGGCACTATCGGCGTCGGACAGGCCCGGTTTGGGCCGATAGTCAGTGGGCCTCTCTTGTCGTTGATCAGCTTCATCGTCGAAACACTGTACTTCGCCATGTCGCTGGTGAGGCCGGGAAGCAGGGTGACGACGGTATCGTCGAGATAGGAATTGTTGTAGCCGGTCGCTGAATTGCCGTAGGAGCTGTTTGGATTTCTAGCGTTACCTGGATCGTCCGGCGCGAAATAAGGTACGAACAGGGTGTCCGGTTTGTTTTGGTCGGGCGAAATGTCGGAAACATTGTTGGTTCCTGGCCGCGCTTCGACGCAGCCTCTCCACTCGACGCCCAATTGCTTGAACAGATCCATATGGTTGACGCGCTTGCCGCCGACCGAGGGGAAATTGGCGCCGTTGTTCGGCGATTTGCCGGCCATGTCGATCCAGGCCGGATCGTAGTCCTCGCCCTTGACGTTGACCGCGGTGACGAACGGCACCACCGCGACACGTACGCTGCGCGTCGGCGACTTCGCCGCTTCGAGCATATCGATCAGGGCCGTCGCCGCCGTCCGCAATGCGCCGATGCGATCGTTGCTGGCCATCGACCCGGTATTGTCGAGCACCAGCACGACTTCGAGCTGATTGGTCGATTCGACGGCGCTGGCATCGACGGTGATGCGCTTGTCGTTGCCGAACAGGAAGGCGAAGTTCAAATTGACGTCCGCCGTGGCGACAGCCTTGGTCTGGATGTAATTGAGGCCCCTTTCCACGGTAAGCGTCGCTTCGGCGTTCCTCAACTCGCTGTGGCCGGCGACATTGGTCTGGAAGTAGCGGTCGAAGACGTCCTTGCGCGAAGCCTCGATGTCGCCGAGATGCGAAGATGCAAGGTTCGCGGAATCGAGCGCATTCTGCAAGCTGACCTTGGCCCTCATCAAGGTGGACACGTCCACGGCAAAGGCGACGGCGGTCAGAACCGCAGGCAGCCCGAACGCCAGCATCAGGGCAAAGTTGCCGCTCTTCGAACGGCAGAATTTGTCGAAAAGCATTTTTGTCCCCAAACCGCCTTGGTGCCGAACTCGCGCAGACTGTTTGCTTTTGCATCCGCATGATGAACGACGGGTTGCCGCCACGCCCGCCGATGCTGGAACTTCGCATGGTGGTTAAGGTCCGGTTTCAGGAGATCCGTAAGCCTTGCCGTCGAGGCCCGTGGCGCTCTGGGACGTTAGGGCCGTTTGCTCCGTGGTTTGGCCTTGCTTTGCGGTCAAATTCCTGTATAGACGCCCGCAATCTGCCGGTCCTTGCTGGGGGCTGAACGGAGGGCCGGAGGTTTTTCGAAACCTTCGCGTGAAGCCAGAAGCGCTTCCGCCTCCCGTGTCTCCGCTCTCGACCGTCTCGTCATGCTCCTTTCTTCCCCGCCTTCGCAAGGATTGCGGGTCAGAGAAGTTGCAGAGGCTTTTGCCGCCGGGAACCGGGAGAGAAACGAAGAAAGGCACAAACACTATGGCTCTATACGAACATGTGTTTCTTGCCCGGCAGGACCTCTCGCAGCAGCAGGTCGATGCGCTTGTCGAACAGTACAAGGGCGTCATCACCGCGAATGGCGGGTCCGTCGGCCGGGTCGAGAACTGGGGACTGAAGTCCCTCACCTACCGGGTCAACAAGAACCGGAAGGCATATTATACACTCATGGACATCACCTGCCCGCCGGCCGCGCTCAATGAAATGGAGCGCCAGATGGGCCTGTCCGAGGACGTGCTGCGTTTCCTGACCATCAAGGTCGATGCGCATGAGGAAGGTCCGTCGGCAATGATGCAGAAGCGCGAAGAGCGCTCGGAACGCGGCGGCTTCGGCGACCGCGACCGTGGCGATCGTGGCCCGCGCTCATTCGGCGACCGCGATCGCGGTGACCGTGGTGATCGTCCGCCGCGCAGCTTCGGCGATGGCGGTGCCGATCGTGGCCCGCGCCGTCCGCGCGAAGGCTTTGAAGGAGCCGCAGAATAATGGTCGACATCAACCAGATCCCAACCCGGCGCCCCTTCCACCGTCGCCGCAAGACTTGCCCGTTCTCCGGCGCCAACGCGCCGAAGATCGACTACAAGGACGTGCGGCTTCTGCAGCGCTACATCTCCGAGCGCGGCAAGATCGTGCCATCGCGTATCACCGCCGTCAGCCAGAAGAAGCAGCGCGAACTCGCCAAGGCGATCAAGCGCGCCCGCTTCCTCGGCCTGCTGCCCTACGTGGTCCGCTAACACTGATTAGTTGACCATGATCTTATCCGAAAACCGGTTTCCACTTTTCGGGATCATGGTCTAGCCAGCGGGCGGTTCGCCGCCCGCTTTTCACCGGCCACGACGGGCGTAGCCGGATCGAACACCAAATCCCGGGTTGGATTTCGACAAGAGATCCTAACTGCCGCGACAGGCAGGACAGCGACACAGGCGGCGACGCCCCAGCTTCCTGACCTGTTCCAGACAACTCGGCGCCGATCCTGAGGATAGCGCCCAAGCGAAGGAACAAAACCATGGAAGTCATTCTTCTCGAACGCGTTTCCCGCCTCGGCCAGATGGGCGATACCGTCAAGGTCAAGGACGGGTTCGCCCGCAATTTCCTGCTGCCGCAAGGCAAGGCGCTGCGCGCCAACGAAGCTAACAAGAAGAAGTTCGAGGGACAGAGGGCCCAGCTTGAAGCCCGCAACCTGGAGCGCAAGTCCGAAGCCGCGCAGATTGCAGAAAAGCTCGACGGCAAGAGCTTCATCGCCGTGCGCTCGGCCGGCGAAACCGGTCAGCTTTATGGTTCGGTCTCGACGCGCGACATCGCCGAGCTGGTGACGGCGGAAGGTTTTTCGGTCAACCGCAACCAGATCCTGCTCAACCAGCCAATCAAGACCATCGGCGTCACCAATGTGGCGATCGCGCTGCACCCGGAAGTCGAGGTTACCATCACGCTCAACATTGCCCGCACGGCCGACGAAGCCGAGCGCCAGGCCAAGGGCGAAACACTGACCACCGCCGAAGCCATCTACGGCGAGGACATCAACGATAATGCGCGGCCGGAAAACTTCTTCGATCCGAATGCGGAGTTCGAAGGCGGCGAAGACAACGGCTGATCGTCATTCGTCGGCATTCGCCGGCTAATCGCTATTCTGGACCAATGCCCGGGCCTCGTACCCGGGCATTTTTATGCCAAATGGAACTTTTCGAACCCCTATATCTTGATGCAGAATAGGACAGCATGTCTGGCCGAGAGGGGACAATTGGTCATGAATATTCTGCTGAAACGCGTTCTCGACCGCCTGGTCCGCACAGGCAATCTCAAGGTGACAGGGCCGCAAGGCTCGATGGTGACTTTCGGTGACGGCAGCGGCGAGCCGGTGCACATGCACATCAAGACAAGGCATGCCGAGCGCGCAATAACCTTCGATCCGATGCTGGCGGTGCCGGAAGCCTACATGGACGGTGAACTCGACATTCTCGAGGGCGGCGTGCTGGGGGTGATGCGGATTGCCTTCCAGAACATGGGCAGCGGCGGTATCGATGCCACCTGGTCGAAGGCGATCGAAGGTCTGCGCCACGCCTTCCGGCGCCTGCAGCAGATCAACACGGCGTCGCGGGCGCGCCGCAACGTGCAGCGCCATTACGATCTGTCGGGCGACCTCTACCGCCTCTTCCTCGATGAGGACATGCAATATTCCTGCGCCTATTTCGAGCAGCCGGACATGACGCTCGACGAGGCCCAAGCAGCCAAGAAGCGCCATATCGCCGCCAAGCTCAGGCTGAAGGCGGGCCAGACGGTTCTTGATATCGGCTCCGGCTGGGGTGGGCTTGGGCTCTATCTAGCCAAGGCGTTCGACGTCGACGTACAGGGCGTGACGCTGTCGACCGAGCAGCACGGCGTCGCCACCGACCGCGCCCATGCGCAAGGCCTGCAAAACCGGGTGCATTTCGACATCAAGGACTATCGCGAACTCAATGAACGTTTCGACCGCATCGTCTCGGTCGGCATGTTCGAGCATGTCGGGGTCAATCATTTCCGCACCTTCTTCGACAAGTCGGCGACGCTGCTGAAGCCGGACGGCGTCATGCTGCTGCACACGATCGGCCGCTCCGGCGTGCCGTGGGCAACCAGCGCCTTCATCCGCAAGTACATCTTCCCGGGCGGCTACATCCCGTCGCTATCCGAAGTGATGCCGGCCATCGAAAAATCGGGGCTCGTCGTCACCGACATCGAGGTTCTGCGGCTGCATTATGCCGAGACGCTGAAGCATTGGGGCGAGCGCTTCGCGGCCAACCGCGACAAGGCCAGGGCGATTTATGACGAGCGCTTCTGCCGCATGTGGGAGTTCTATCTTGCCGCCTCGGAAGCTGCCTTCCGCTGGCAGGATCTGGTGATCTTCCAGATCCAGATTGCCAAGAAGAACGACACGCTGCCGATGACGCGCGACTACATGGCCAGTTGCGAGAAGGCGCTGGAGATGCGCGATCTTGGACGTCGCGAAAAGGCTCCGGTTGCCAAGCCCACTCGCCGCCGCAAGGTGGCGGATCCGGAGTAGACTGCCGGCATCACGCCATCGCCACTTGCCATTGCCGGCCGGCACTCTGAAAAGGGTCCCGTCAAACGCGGGACCCTTTTTCATGACCTACCTCCTCTACGTCGCCGCCGCACTTGCCGAGATCGCCGGCTGCTTTTCGTTCTGGGCGTGGTGGCGGCTGGACAAGTCGCCGCTGTGGTTGGCGCCCGGTCTCGTCTCGCTCGTGCTATTCGCGTGGCTGCTGGCGCTGGTCGACACCAGCGCGGCGGGCCGGGCCTACGCCGCCTATGGCGGCATCTACATTGCCGCCTCGCTGGCCTGGCTGTGGCTGGCGGAAGGCGTGCACCCCGACCGCTGGGATCTTGCCGGTGCCGCGATCTGCATCGTTGGCGCCTCGGTCATTCTGCTCGCACCTCGGACTGCCTAAGCGATGGAACTGCCCGTCCCGCTTAGACAAGGCGTCGACCGCCTTCTCGAACAGGTGCCTTTGCCGATGCTTAAGCAAGCGGCAAAGACGCTGTCGGACCGCTACCGCGCAGAGTTGCGCGACGGTCGCCTGCACATGGCCGAAGACATGGCGGTGAAGGCCTATCTGGCAACGCGGCTACCGGCGACCTATGCGGCCGTTCGCGCCAGCCTCGATGCGGTGGGCGAGTCTCGGCCCGACTATGCTCCGAAGACCTTGCTCGATGTCGGCGCCGGCCCTGGCACGGTGCTTTGGGCCACAATCAATCTCTGGCCGGATCTCGAACAGGCGGTGCTGCTCGAGGCCGGCGCCGCGGTACGAAGGGTCGGCGAAGCACTTGCCGCGGATGCGATCACGGCCAGGACCGCCTGGCGGACCGGCGACATCACCATCGACCTGGTCGATCTGGAGCCGGCCCAGCTGGTGACTTCAGCCTATGTGCTGGATGAGATCGCGCCGGCATCGCTGGCAAAACTCGTCGACCGGCTCTGGCAGCTGACCGCAGACACGCTGCTGGTGGTCGAGCCGGGCACGCCGGCCGGCTGGCAGCGTATTCTTGCCGTGCGGCGGCAGTTGATCGAGGCGGGCGCGCACGTGCTTGCGCCCTGCCCGCATGAGGCGCCCTGCCCGCTCGTTGCCCCCGACTGGTGCCATTTCGCCCGCCGCGTCGCCCGCTCGCGCCTGCACCGTCTGGCCAAGGATGCCGAGGTGCCGTGGGAGGACGAGAAATTCATCTTTGTCGCGGCCTCCCGCCATCCGGCCGCTCCGCCTCGAGCGCGAGTGATCGCACCGCCGAAGTCGGGGTCCGGCAAGGTCTTGCTGAAGCTTTGCGAACAGGATGGGGGTGCTGCCGAGCGACTGTTCACCAAGCGCGACGGCGAGACGTTCAAGGCCGCGCGGCGACTGGATTGGGGTGATGCCTTGCCGGAATGACCGGCAGCTATTTTCCTGTTTTGTTCTCGCCCGAGAACGGCTAGGCTCGCCATCTTGATTCGAGTCAATCGAGATTCTTTCCACCGAAAGATCCTGGCTGTGAATCGCGGGCATCAAAGTTGGTTGGTTGGGGACTGATGCAGATAAGTCATCACCGACTTGTCTCGTTCTGATATCGAGAGACGGGGATCAGGACCGGGGACATCATGGCAGAGGCAGCACGAAAATTCGGCGTGGCGGAAACACCGCTCTATCGCGAGGCGCCGAACAATATCGAGGCCGAGCAGGCGCTGCTCGGCGCCATACTGGTCAACAACGATGCCTTCTACCGCGTCTCCGACTTCCTGAAGCCCGGCCATTTCTACGAGCCGCTGCATAGAAAGATCTTCGAGGTCGCTGCCGAGCTCATCCGCATGGGCAAGATCGCGACGCCGATCACGCTGAAGACCTTCCTGCCGGCCGACGAGAAGGTCGGCGACATGACGGTGGCGCAATATGTCGTGCGGTTGGCGGTCGAGGCCGTCACCGTCGTCAACGCCACCGACTATGGCCGCGCCATCTACGATCTGGCGACGCGGCGCGCGCTAATCACTGTCGGCGAGGACATGGTCAACATCGCCTATGACGCGCCGGTCGACATGTCGCCCTCCGACCAGATCGAGGATGCCGAGCGGCGCCTGTTCGAATTGGCCGAAACCGGCCGCTACGATGGCGGCTTCGAGAGCTTCACCGATGCCGTCAAGACCGCCGTCGACATGGCCAATGCGGCTTATATGCGCGACGGGCATTTGTCGGGCGTTGCTACCGGCTTGCGCGATCTCGACCGCCGCATGGGCGGCCTGCAGTCGTCCGACCTGATCATCATTGCCGGCCGCCCCGGCATGGGCAAGACCTCGCTCGCCACCAATATCGCCTTCAACATCGCCGAGGCCTATGTCCCGGCGCAGCAGGCGGACGGCTCGTTCAAGGCGGCCAATGGCGGCGTCGTCGGCTTCTTTTCGCTCGAAATGTCATCCGAACAGCTGGCCACCCGCATTATTTCCGAACAGACGGAAATCCCGTCGTCGAAAATCCGGCGCGGCGAGATCAGCGAGATGGATTTCGAAAAGCTGGTCGCCTGCTCGCAGACAATGCAGAAAATCCCGCTGTTCATCGACCAGACCGGCGGCATTTCCATCGCTCAGCTGTCGGCCCGCGCGCGTCGCCTGAAGCGCCAGCGCGGCCTCGACGTCATCGTTATCGACTATATCCAGCTGATGCAGGGATCGAGCGCGAAATCCTCGCAAAACCGCGTCCAGGAAATCACCGAGATCACCACCGGCCTCAAGGCACTAGCCAAGGAGCTGGCGGTGCCGATCATCGCGCTGTCGCAGCTGTCGCGCCAGGTCGAGAGCCGCGACGACAAGCGCCCGCAGCTTTCGGATCTGCGCGAATCGGGCTCCATCGAGCAGGACGCCGACGTGGTGCTGTTCGTCTACCGCGAGGAATATTATCTGAAGAACCGCGAGCCGAAGCCGGGCACCGACGAATACATCAAATGGGAACACGAGATGAACGAGATGCGCGGCAAGGCCGAGGTCATCGTCGCCAAACAGCGCCACGGCCCAACGGGATCGGTCAGCCTCGCCTTCCAGGGCGAATTCACCCGCTTCTCGGACCTCGCCGAGGAGCATCATTTGCCGGACCGGTTCGAGTAGGCATTGTCGCGGAGCAGCCGATTGGACTTTAGCGATATCTACCAAAGGATAAAATTCGAAGAGTATGACATCTCCGAGGATGAACGCGCGCAACTCACTGAATATTTGAGATCTGCCGGGTCAATTTCTCGCACGGAATCGCACGCCGGTTTGCTGGTGTTCTGCTACTCAAGCGAACCGACGCCCGAGAACGTTGAATTGGTGAGGAAATTCCTTGCCAAGCATGTCGAAGACTATTCGCGAAGCGCGGCAGTGACCGGCCTCTATCGGATTTGGAAGCTGGGAACGACTCGCGACATCGATAATCTTCTGGGCCTTTTGGCACTTTGGTCAGGGGACTCTCGGCAGAGTACGTCTGTCGCTGCGATCGGGTGTGCATTCCTTCTCATGCATCGGCTTCAGGACCGCCGCCTCTCGTTAGCGCTCAGGCGATTGTTCGAAACGCTGCATGAAGCAGTCAGGCGAGACAATGATTTGGCGGTAAATTTGTTCATCTATGCATGTTGGTCGGCATACGACAATTGGGCTCAGAGCAACGGCCAGCGCCGCACTCATTTCGATACAGTCGAAAATGCTTTGCCGATTTACTGGGATCGTTCCAAATACCTCTTGGAACCAATAAACTGATGGCCAAATCCCGTATCCAGTTCATCTGCCAGAATTGCGGTTCGGTGCATCAGCGCTGGGCCGGCAAATGCGATGCCTGCGGCGAGTGGAACACGCTGGTCGAGGAAGGCACGTCAGGCGGCATAGGTTCCGGCCCGGCCAATACGCGCAATGCACGCAAGGGCCGCGCGGTGGTGCTGACCAGCCTCTCCGGCGACATCGAGGACGCGCCGCGCATCGTCTCCGGCATCGGCGAACTCGACCGCGCCACCGGCGGCGGCTTCGTGCGCGGCTCGGCGCTGCTGGTCGGCGGCGATCCCGGCATCGGCAAGTCGACGCTGCTCACCCAGGCCGCGGCCGCGCTAGCGGCAAAGGGCCACCGCATCGTCTATGTCTCGGGCGAAGAGGCGGTCGCGCAGATCAGGCTGCGCGCCCAGCGGCTCGGCGTCGCCGACACCCCGGTCGAACTCGCCGCCGAAACCAATGTCGAGGACATCCTCGCCACCATCGCCGATGGCAAGCGGCCGGATCTTGTCATTCTCGATTCGATCCAGACGCTGTGGACCGATATGGCCGATTCGGCGCCCGGCACGGTGACCCAGGTGCGTGCCGCCGCCCAGGCGATGATCCGCTACGCAAAATCCACAGGGGCGGCGATCGTTCTGGTCGGCCACGTCACCAAGGAGGGCCAGATCGCCGGACCGCGCGTCGTCGAGCACATGGTCGACGCGGTGCTCTATTTCGAGGGCGAAGGCGGCCACCACTACCGCATCCTGCGCACGGTCAAGAATCGCTTCGGGCCAACCGATGAGATCGGTGTCTTCGAAATGTCGGATAAGGGCTTGCGGGAAGTCGCCAATCCGTCCGAGCTTTTCCTCGGTGAGCGCCATGCGAAGTCGCCCGGTGCCGCGGTTTTCGCCGGCATGGAAGGCACACGGCCGGTGCTGGTCGAGATCCAGGCGCTGGTGGCGCCATCGACGCTGGGCACACCGCGCCGCGCCGTCGTCGGCTGGGACGGTGCCCGGCTGTCGATGATCCTGGCGGTTCTGGAAGCCCATTGCGGCGTCCGCTTCGGCACGCACGACGTCTATCTCAACGTTGCCGGCGGCTACCGCATTTCGGAGCCGGCGGCCGACCTGGCAGTGGCGGCGGCACTGGTTTCCTCGCTCACCGGTCTTGCCCTTCCCGCCGATTGCGTCTATTTCGGCGAAATCAGCCTGTCGGGTGCGGTGAGGCCGGTTGCGCATGCGCAGCAGCGCCTCAAGGAAGCCGAAAAGCTGGGTTTCGGACGCGCGGTTCTGCCCTTGGGCAGCGAGGAACTTGTTGGTGGTAATGCGGTCGGGGGGATCGGAGCCAGCGCTTTCCAGCCCACCGAGCTTGCCGATCTCGTGGCGCGAATAGCCGGCTCTAGGCGCAGCCGCGCCGACGAGCAAGAGTGATGCGGCTCGTCGGGCCGTGAAAAAGAGATCGGAGTGGGGCGAAAAACATGCCGATTACGCTGCTTGACGGAATTCTCGTCGGCTTCACCCTGGTCTCGGCGATGCTCGCTATGGTTCGCGGCTTTTCTCGCGAGATCCTGTCGATCATCTCCTGGGCAGCCGCCGCGGCCGCCGCCTTCTTCTTCTACAAGCCGGTGCTGCCTTACATTCAGCCCTATGTTGACAACGAAAAGGCCGCCATGGCGGCGGCCGCCGGTATCGTCTTCATTGTCGCGCTGATCGTCGTTTCGGTCATCACCATGAAGCTCGCCGACTGGATCATCGATTCCAGGATCGGCGCGCTCGATCGTACACTTGGCTTCCTCTATGGCGCGGCGCGCGGCATCCTGGTCGTCGCTGTCGCGCTGCTTTTCTTCAATTGGCTGGCCGGCGCCAAGGCTCCAGGCTGGATTGCCAACGCCAAGTCAAAGCCATTGCTCGAATCGATCGGCGCCAAGCTCGAAAGCCTGCTGCCCGAGGATCCGGAAAATGCCATCCTCAACAAGCTCAATCCGAATCAGCCGGCCACCGAGACGCCTCTGGCCCCCGACGCGCCTGCAGCGGAAGCCCCTGCCGCCGGCGACGACGCCACTGCTCCGGCACCCGACGACAGCGATGCGCCGCCGGCCGACAATGCGCCCGCGACGCCGGCACCTGCAAACCCGGCGCCGGCAAACTGATTTCGACGGACTTGCCAGGCTCAAGACTGTCGATCATGTGAACGCCGCACGACGTGCGTTGCTTTCGATGCGCTATGACCTTATATGGCGACTTTAGCGGAGCTTGAGCCCCAATGGCAGCCTCAGTGGCAGACGCAGACGACGTGCTTTCCGCCGAAGCCGATGACCATTTCCACGACGAATGCGGCGTGTTCGGCATTTTCGGCCGGCAGGACGCCGCAGCCATCGTAACGCTCGGTCTGCATGCGTTGCAGCATCGAGGCCAGGAAGCGGCCGGCATCGTTTCCTATGACGGCACCCAATTCCATGTCGAACGCCATGTCGGCCTGATCGGCGACACCTTTACTAAGCAGCGTGTCATCGACAGCCTGCAAGGCAACCGTGCTATCGGCCACACACGCTATGCCACCACCGGCGGCGCCGGTCTGCGCAATATCCAGCCTTTCTTCGCCGAACTTGCCGATGGCGGCTTTGCCGTCGCCCATAACGGCAATCTCACCAACGCCATGACCGTTCAGCGCGCCCTGCAGAAGCAAGGCGCCATCTTCTCTTCCACCTCCGACACCGAAACGCTCCTGCACCTGGTTGCCACCAGCAAGGAGCGCGACCTGAATTCGCGCTTCATCGATGCGGTGCGCCAAGTCGAAGGCGCCTTCTCGCTGGTGGCGATGACGTCCAAGAAGATGATCGGGTGCCGCGACCCGCTCGGCATCCGCCCGCTGGTGCTCGGCGATCTCGACGGCGCCTGGATTCTCGCCTCCGAGACCTGCGCGCTCGATATTATCGGTGCGCGTTTCGTGCGCGACCTGAAGCCCGGCGAAATGGTCGTCGTCACCAGCAAGGGCATCGAAAGCCTTTTCCCGTTCGAGCCGCAGAAGACCCGCTTCTGCATCTTCGAATATGTCTATTTCGCGCGACCGGATTCGTCGGTCGAAGGCCGCAACGTCTATGAAGTGCGCAAGCGCATCGGCGCCGAGCTGGCGCAGGAAAGTCCGGTCGAGGCCGACATCGTCGTGCCGGTGCCGGATTCGGGTACGCCGGCGGCGATCGGCTTTTCGCAGGCCGCGGGCATTCCGTTCGAGCTCGGCATCATCCGCAATCACTATGTTGGCCGCACCTTCATCCAGCCCGGCGATTCGATCCGCCACATGGGTGTCAAGCTCAAGCACAACGCCAACCGCCGCATGATCGAAGGCAAGCGCGTGGTGCTGGTGGACGATTCGATCGTGCGCGGCACCACCAGCCAGAAGATCGTCCAGATGGTGCGCGATGCCGGCGCCAAGGAAGTGCATATGCGCATCGCTTCGCCGCCGACGCGCGCCTCCTGCTTTTACGGCGTCGACACACCGGAAAAGTCGAAGCTGCTGGCGTCGCGAATGTCGGTGGAGGAGATGGCCGAGTTCATCCGCGTCGATTCGCTCGGCTTCCTGTCGATCGACGGGCTCTACCGCGCCGTCGGCGAGGCCGGCCGCGACAACGAGCAGCCGCAATTCTGCGACGCCTGCTTCACCGGCCAGTATCCGACCCGGCTTGCCGACTTCGAAGGCTCCGACAATGTGCGCACGCTGTCACTGTTAGCGGCCGGCGGGTCGTAGGCCTTGCCGGTCCGTTTGTCTGCCTCCCCTTAGCCCCTCACGGCGGTTTCACCTTGCCTGTCGGAATCCATCGTATGAGCCTTGACCTCTCCGGCCGCGTTGCGGTCGTCACCGGCGCCTCGCGCGGCATCGGCTATTTCATCGCCAGGGAGCTTGCCGCGGCCGGTGCGCATGTGATTGCGGTTGCCCGCACCGTCGGCGGGTTGGAAGAACTCGACGACCAGATCAAGGCAGGTGGCGGACAGGCGACGCTGGTACCGCTCGATCTTGCCGACATGGCGGGGATCGACCGGCTGGGCGGCGCCATCCACGAGCGCTGGGGCAAGCTCGACATACTGGTCGCCAACGCCGCCGTGCTCGGCGTCATCGCCCCGATCGGCCATGTCGAGGCCAAGACCTTCGAGAAGGTGATGACCATCAACGTCACAGCAACATGGCGGCTGATCCGCTCGGTCGACCCGCTGCTCAGGCTTTCCGATGCCGGCCGTGCTATCGTGCTGAGCTCCAGCCTTGCCCACTCCGCACGCGCCTTCTGGGCGCCTTATGCGGCGTCGAAGGCGGCGGTCGAGGCCATGACGCGTTCATGGGCGCATGAGACCGAAAACCTGCCGCTCAGGGTCAATGCCGCCGATCCCGGGGCAACGCGCACCGCGATGCGGGCGCAGGCCGTACCCGGCGAGGATCCTGAAACACTGCCGCACCCTTCGGAGATCGCCAAGCGAATCGTGCCGCTGGCCAGCCCTACGCTCAACGAGACCGGGCTGATCTTCCAGGCCAAGCACAATCGCTTTGTCGCCTACCGGCAGCCGGAGTAGCCACACATCGCATTTTGCCGGAAGAATTGCGCCGGCACCAACGTTGTTCGGGTGCCACAATTCGAGAAACGGAGGACCAAATGCGGAGACTGCTTCTCTTGACTGCCACCGCGCTGCTTGCAGTGATCGGCGCCGCGTCGTCGCAGGAGGCAACGATGAGCTTTTTCGTCACCAGCGTCGGCTCCGGCAAAGGCGCCGATCTCGGCGGTCTCGCCGGCGCCGACGCCCATTGTAGTTCACTGGCCGAAGCCGCGGGCGTTACCGGCAAGACATGGCGCGCCTATCTCTCGACCAGCGATACCGATGCACGCGACCGTATCGGCAAAGGCCCGTGGTTCAACGCCAAGGGCGTCAAGATCGCCGATGATGTCGCTTCCCTGCATAGCGATGCCAACGCCATCACCAAACAGACGGCACTCGACGAAAAGGGCCAAATGGTCAACGGCCGCGGCGACACGCCCAACCGGCACGACGTGTTGACCGGCTCCAAGCCGGATGGCACGAAAATAGCCGACCAGACCTGCGGCGACTGGACGCTGAGCGGAGCAGAAGGTGTGGCGATGATGGGTCATCACGATCGTACCGGCCTCGATGATTCGGCAGCCGCCAAATCGTGGAATTCCTCGCATGCGTCACGCGGTGGCTGCAGCCAGGAAGCGCTGAAGGGCACCGGCGGCGACGGCCTGTTCTATTGTTTTGCGGCGAACTGAACCAAAAAAACGACCCGACATCACGTGGCTGTGATACCGTGGCTTAACGCCGCGCTTTGGCCCAGCTTTCGCCCCTGGGCCGGAGTTGCTAGGATCGTGCGACTCCCAAAACAAGCAGAGCGAGGAAATACTCATGGCGGCACCGAGCGTAGCGTTAGTCTGGTATCTGGTGATCGCCGGCCCGCAAGGCGGCATGGTCGTGCTGCCCAGCACATTCGACACCCGCGAACAGTGCGCCTTCGCCATAACCGAATACCAGAAGCAACCGACGCCGGCCGGCTGGTCGGTGCAGTGCGTGCCGAGCGCCTCGCCCTTCGCCGACGAGGGCGACGCCGAGGAGCCGTCGGCGCAGTAGGACAGCGTGATCTCCCCACTTGAGGGGGAGATCGTCAGCGTCGCGCGCTTACCGTCAGCTCCGGCTTCTGGCTGATGGTCTGCAACACGACGCAGTAGCGCTCGGTCAGCTTGAGCAGCGCATCGATGCGCTCCTGCGGCTCGTCGGTGTCGAGGCTAAATGTCAGCCGGATGGCGCGGAAGCCAACCGGCGCATCCTTTGCCACGCCAAGCGTGCCGCGAAAGTCCAGGTCGCCTTCGGCTTCCACCGTGGCGGCCCCAAGCTTGAATTCCAGCGCCGTCGCTACCGCCTTCAGCGTGACGCCGGCGCAAGCCACCAGTGCCTCCAGCAGCATGTCGCCGGAGCAGAGTTCGAGCCCGGTGCCGCCGGTCGCCGGATGCAGCCCGGCAATGGCGATCGCCCTGCCTGTCTCGACCTTGCAGGCGATCGATTGGTCGTCGATCGAGCCTTTGGCGCGGAGAGTAATCAGCGCGCGCGAGGCGTCGTCGCGATAGGCCACCTTCAGCGGCGCCTGCATGGCCTTCAATGCGATCGCGTCCATTTCGTTTCTCTCCCATAGTTGCCTGGCTTCGCTGCCTAAGGCGATGCCGCCTGCCCAAACGCAAGTCCCCGCTGGCGTAGCGCTTGGCAGGGTTTCGCCGGTATAGCCTGACGATACGGGGAGCATCCAACGCCATCACACCGTCTCTCGCAACACATTCGTAAGGCCGCCGGACATATGGCCGATATCGCCATCGTGAAAACCCGCGAACGGGCTCTTGCCGGAATCCTGTTCACCGGGGCTGCCTACCTGCTGTTTTCGATGCAGGACGCCTCAAGCTGACACTATGGTGTCAGGAAGGGCAGCGTAGGCTGGTGAGATGACGGGATCGCTGGACATGCCATGCACAGTGGAAAGCGCCCGCGAGCGTACCCTCGGCATCATCCTGGTCTCGGCATCGGCGGCCGTCTTCGGCCTCACCGGCGTGCTGACCAAATTGATCCATGCCGACCCCCTGACCATTACCTGCTGGCGCGGCTTCGTCGGCTCGATCCTGATCAGCCTCTATGTCCTATGGCGCCGCCAGCGCTCCGGCGGTCGCGACAGCTTGCGGCTCGGCTGGCGAGGCTGGCTGCTGGCGATCGAGGGCGCGCTCGCAAGCATCGCCTTTATCTCGGCGTTCAAGTTCACCTTTGTCGCCAATGTCGCGATCATCTATGCCACGGCCCCGTTCGTCACCGCGCTGCTGGCCCTCCTGTTGGTCCGCGAGCCGTTCCGGCTGCAGACGCTTGCCGCCGCCGCTGTGTCATTATGCGGTGTGGCAATCATGGTCTGGTCCGGCTTCGGCACCGGCCATTTGTTCGGCGACGGGCTGGCGCTGCTGATGACGATCGGCAGCGCGCTCTACATGATCATGGTGCGCGCCTTCCGCGACACGCCGGTGGTGTGGGCGGGTGCGGTGTCGGCATTCGTTTTGTTCGTGCTCGGCTGGTTCGTCGCCGATCCGCTGGCTGTCTCGGCCAGGGACGCTGTGCTTCTGGCCACCTTCGGCGCCTCGTTCGCGCTGGCTTCGATCCTGTGGACGGAGGGCACCCGGCTTATTCCGGCGGCCGAGTCCGGATTGCTGGGTTCAGCTGAAGTGCCATTCGCGATTCTGTTTGCCTTCCTGTTCCTGGCGGAGATCCCGCCGGCAGCCAGCATGGTCGGTGGCGCCATCGTGCTTTGCGCGGTGTTCGCTCACGCCGGCCGCGACTGGCTGATGGCCAGGCAGCGCGCAGCGGATGCATGACCAATCCTCGCCGCGTCCGAGCGCGAGTTGGTGGTCCGATCACGAGAAATCCGGTCCTGAAAATTAATTTGAAAAGTCATGGAACCATCATAGGGCTCAGGCATTATGGCTGCGACGGGCCACCCCAAGTCCCCCCAAACCCCTCGGCCCGTCCTACTCAGAAGCCGACCGCAAGGTCGGCTTTTTCTTTGCTGGCTCAATTGGCCAAGGCCAGGTTGCCGCTGAACAACGCTGCCAGATCCTGCGCCGGCCGGTCGGCATCCTCACGCAAGCGGACGGCGAATTCGGCGACCGGCACCGGCGGCAGATCAAGATCGCGCGGCGCCTCGGCGATGCCGGAATGAGCGAAGCGCGCCGTCCTCAACGTCAAGGCGATGCCGGCGTGCACCGCCGTGCGCAGGCCGGCAAGGCTGGCACTGCCGGCAGCAATGCGGTAGCGACGGCCGGCCGCATCGAGTGCACTGGTCGCCGCTTCGCGAAACCCGCAATGGGGATCGAGCAACGCCAAGGGCAGTTCGTCGTGGCGGGTGGCCAGCCCGTTCTGTGAGCAAAGCCAGATCATTGGTTCCTTGAGCACACCGACTTCGTCCCGTGTCGGCACCTGCCGCATGGCAATGGCCAGATCAAGGGTGCCGGCCTGCAAAGCCTGCGCCAGTTCGGCGGAACGGCCGACGCGCAGTTCGATCCTGACGCGCGGATGGCTGACAGCAAAAGCCCTGAGAAGCTGCGGCAAGCCGCTGTCGGCGAAATCCTGCGTGGTGCCGATGGCGACGCGCCCGTCGGCGTGCGCGCCTTTGAGGGCCAGCCACGCCTCGCGGTGCGCGGCAAGGATGCGACGCGCGTGAACGATCAGATCCTCGCCTGCCGGCGTCAGGCCGCGCCCTCGCCCCTGCGGCACCAGCAGCGGTTCGCCGACAACATCCTCCAGCCGCTGCATCTGCGCGGTCACTGCGGACGGCGAGCGACCGACGATCGACGCGGCCCGCGCCAGGGAACCGCCATCGACGAAAGCGAGGAAAGTCTTGAGGAGGTCGGGATCGAACAACTGCATAATTCGATGCTATCAAAGTGTTTATCAAAAACAATTCTATTTTTTTGATCAAAGGACGATGGCATGATTTTCTCGACGGCGAAGAGGCGCCGCTTGAAACCGAGGAGAAGAAACATGCCGATCATCAATGTCAGCGTTACCGGCAAGCCCGATGCCGCTTTGTCCGCCGCCATTGCCAGGGAAGTGACCGAACTGACAGCCACGCATCTGCGCAAGGACGCCACGATCACAGCTGTTGCCATTTCCTATCGCGACCCCGAGCACTGGTTCGCCGGCGGCAAGTCGCTGGCCGAGCATGGCACCAACACGGCCTGGCTCGACATCAAGGTTGTCGACGGTACCAACACCAAGCTCGAACTGGAGGCGTATCTGCAGGCAATTTTCGCGGCATTCGGCCGGCTGCTGGGTAAGGTGCATGAGGAAAGCTACGCCCTCGTGCATGAAGTGCCTGCGGCCGCCTATGGCTTTGGCGGCAAGACGCAGGAATTCCGCTTCATCAGCGGAAGGATGAAAGCGGCGTAGCTGCGATAAGCAGCCGAGCCGAATCAACATAGGCGAATCAAACATAGGAGAGAGGGAAAAATGGAGCCGCATTGACGTTGATCCAACTTCGGCTAGGTTCTCACCCGAAGCGGCCGGTGAAGAGCCGCGACGTGAGATCGTTGGGAGATGCGGCGATGATCCTGACACTGGCGCTGCTTGCGGGTCTTGTCGCGGCCTGGCTGCTGATCGGCGTGGTGGAGAAGTTCCGCCTCGGCCTGCGTTTGAGCCAGGCGCTGCTCTACGTGCCGTTCAAGCTCGCCTACCGGATCAGCGACGACCGCATCAAGATTGCGCGCAGGTCGGTGGCCCCGGTCATCTATGTCATCTGGCATCAGTCACGCATCGAGCCGGCGCTGATGCTGTCGCTGCTGCCGGAGGATACGCTGCACATCCTCGACCAGGCTTCGGCCAGATCGCCGTGGCTGGAGCCGTGGCGCGAGCTCGGCCGCACCATCGCCTTCAACGCCGAGCATGTCTTCGTCAGCCGCAGATTGGTGCGGGTGCTGAAGGGCAAGGGCCGGCTCGCCGTTTACCTGCCGGATGCGGTCGAGCCAGACGTCAAGTCGTTTCGGTTGTTTCGCGCCATCACCCGTATCGCCATGCAGGCCGACGCCCGTATCGTGCCGGTCTTCGTTGCCGGCGCACGCAGCCTGCCGGCCTCGCTGACGCCGGCGGACAAGGCGCCGCGCCATTGGTTTCCGCAGCTGTCGATCAGCGCGCTGGAGCCGATGACCATCGCCGAGCTGGTGGCGCGGAACCCAGATCAGGCCTCCAACACCAATGCGCTGTTTGATCGCTTCGCCGAGGCCAGGCTTTTCGGCAGTGATCTCGACCGAGGGCTGTTCCTCGCCATGCGCGATGCGGCCGACCGTGTTGGCGCTTCGCACCCAATAATCGAGGACGTCATTAGCGGTGCCCTGAGCTACCGGAAAGTGTTCATCGGCGCCAGGGTTTTGGGCCGACGGTTCGAGGCAATAACAGCGCCGGGCGAAGCGGTTGGGCTGCTCCTGCCCAACGCCAATGGCGTCGTGCTGTCGTTCGTCGGACTTTTGTCGGCTGCGCGGGTGGCAGCAATGATCAACTATACCGCCGGCCCGGCCAGCGTCACCGCCGCCGTCCGCACGGCGATGATCCGAACCGTGGTCTCCTCACGCGCCTTTGTCGAAAAGGCCAACCTCGCCGACATCGTCGAGGCGGTGGAAAAGGGCGGGGCGAAACTGCTGTGGCTGGAGGATGTCCGCGCAAGCGTGACCGTGCTGGACAAGGCCGCAGCCGCCTTGCTGTGGCGCTGGCCGTTGCAGCGCCAGGACGCAGCCAAGCCGGCGGTGATCCTGTTCACCTCCGGCTCGGAAGGCACGCCCAAGGCCGTGGTGCTGTCGCACCGGAACCTTCTTGCCAATGCGATGCAGGCGGAAGCTCGCATCACCATCTCGCCGGCCGATATCCTGCTCAACGTGCTGCCGGTGTTCCACTCGTTCGGGCTGACCGGCGGCACCATCCTGCCGCTGGTCACCGGAGTAAAGCTGTTCCTCTACCCGTCACCGCTCCACTACAAACTTATTCCGGAGGTGGCGCGCAAGGTCCGGCCGACGGTGATGTTCGGCACCGACACGTTCCTCGCCAACTATGCCCGCACCGCCAAGGACGGCGATTTTTCCAGCCTGCGCTTCGTCGTGGCCGGTGCCGAGGCGGTGAAGCCGGAGACGCGCCGGGTTTACCGCGAGCGCTTCCAGGCCGAGATCATCGAAGGTTTTGGTTTGACCGAGGCCGCACCAGTGGTTGCCGTCAACACCGCCATCCACGGCCGCGACGGAACGGTCGGGCGGCTGCTGCCGGCCATGCGCATGAAACTCGAACCGGTCGAAGGCATCAGCGACGCCGGCCGGCTGTGGCTCGACGGGCCGAACCTGATGATGGGCTACATGACCGGCGACCGGCCGGGCGAGTTGCAGCCGCTCGAAGGCTGGCACGATACCGGCGATATCGTTTCGGTCGATCGCGAAGGCTTCATCACCATTCGCGGCCGCGCCAAGCGCTTCGCCAAGATAGCCGGCGAGATGGTATCGCTTGGCGCGGTCGAGATGCTGGTGCAGTCGCTGTGGCCGGAAGAGCATCACGCCGTGGTGGCAGTGCCGGACAAGCGGCGCGGCGAGCGCCTCGTTCTGGTCACCACGGCCGACAATGCCGATCCCGACGAATTGCGCGAATTCGGCAAAAGAGCCGGGGCGGCCGAACTGATGGTGCCGAACGACATCGTCAAGGTCGAGGAGATCCCGGTACTGGGCTCCGGCAAGACCGACTATGTCTCGACTAGAAAGCTGGCGCTCGAGAGGCTGGGACTGAGCGCAGCCGCCTGAGGCTTGCTGTCGAAAATTCTAAAGCGCGTCGCGTTCGACCGGCCTTGTGCGACGCGCTTTAGATTCTTGTTTTTATGCATGTCGTTATCGCAAAACCGCTGCACACTTTTGCGCGAATGCATTAGAGGACTACCACCGACAACAGCAGAATGACGCCGACGGCCATCATCAGCAGGCCCGGCCAGTTCTGCGACAGGCCGAGAAAACGGAGCCCGCGTCGTCGCGGCTCCAGAGTCGGACCTGGTGTTGCGAGATTGGGCGTCGGACTGTCCGGCGCGGTGGAGACAGCGGCCGGCTCACTAAGCCGCCCGCGCATGATGGCCGCAATAGCCATATACACGAGGCCGGCGACAGTCAGTAACGCGCCGATGAGGATGACAGCCATTTCTCCTCGTTTTCCGATGGTTCTGCGCCCGATGCGGCAGCTGCGCTACGTTGACGACGTATCACGAGCAGCCGCTCAGGCGGACCTACCAACACAAACGGTCTAGCCGCCCAGCAAGTTCCGAAAACGGGGTTTTTGAGGTGCGTTCCACAGCGCCGCGTGCTCTGCGAGCCTTTTTGGAATCATGCACTGCCAGGCGCAACGCGAACTGGCACCAAATCCGTCAGCCAATATCCGAGGACGGCACCTTCTCGCCTTCGCGCTTGGCGCGTCTCGAATAGGCCCGCACGCTGAACGGCAAGAAGACCAGATAGCCGGCAACCGAGGCCGTCAGCGTATACCAGGGATAGGTCATCAAAAGCAGGACGTAGAGGACGACTGCGAGGATGATCGGCAGCACCCTGTCGCCCGGTATCCTGACGCTCTTGCCGGAATAGACGGGCAGTCTGCTGACCAGCAGGAACGCCACCAATATTGTAAAGCCGGTGGCAATGAAGGCTGCCAGGCGGCTGGGTTCAAGCCCAAGCCTGAGGAAGAACAGATAGAGCGGCAGCATTACAAGCACCGCACCCGCCGGCGCCGGCACGCCGACGAAATATTCGGTTTGCCACTGCGGACGGTCGAGCTCTTCGTCGAGCACGTTGAAACGGGCAAGCCTCATCCCACAGGCGATGGTGAACAGCAGCGCGGCGATCCAGCCCGGCGAACCTGCCCTGTCGAGCAGAAAGGCATAGAGCACCAGCGCCGGTGCCACGCCGAAATTGACGATATCGGCCAGCGAATCCATCTGGGCGCCGAATTTGGAAGTCGCCTTCAGCATTCGCGCTAGACGGCCGTCGATACCATCGAGGAAGGCGGCGAGCAGCACCATCACCACCGCTGGCTCGAAGCGGCCCTCGAAGCCGAAGCGAATACCGGACAGGCCGGCGCAGATGGCAAGCACCGTGACCAGATTGGGCAGCACCATGCGCATCGGGATTTCGCGAATGCGCGGGCCACCGCCGCCATGCGCCTCGAATTTCTTGAACGGCGGCGCCACCGGTCAGGAGACCCGCACGAGCGGCGTTGCGGCAACGCCGCCGAATTCCGCCAGCACCGTCTCACCGCCAACCGCGGTCTGGCCGACGGCGACACGCGGCGTCGCGGTCGAGGGCAGGAATACATCGACGCGCGAGCCAAAGCGGATCAGCCCGAAGCGCTGGCCGGTGCCGATGGCGCCGCCGGGCTCGGCCCAGCAGACGATGCGCCGCGCCACCAGGCCGGCAATCTGCACCGCGGCGACCGTTCCATTGGGGCTTTCGATGACCAGCCCGTTGCGCTCGTTCTCGGTGCTTGCCTTGTCGAGCTCGGCGTTGAGGAATTTTCCTGGTCGATGCTCGATCCTGGAAATGCGGCCACGCACCGGCGAGCGGTTAACGTGGCAGGAAAAGACGTTCATGAATACCGAGATGCGGGTCATTTCGCCGCCGCCGAGGCCAAGCTCGCGCGGCGGCACGGCCGGGCCAACCGCCGAGACGATGCCGTCGGCCGGGCTGACAACCAGCCGGTCGTCGATCGGCGTGACGCGCTCGGGATCGCGGAAGAAATAGGCGCACCAGGCCGTCAGGATGAGACCGATCCAGAACAGGGTCGAGGAGAAATAGCCAAGAAAGAGCGTCGCCGTGCCGAACGCAGCGATAAAGGGATAACCCTCGCGGTGGATCGGAACGAACGCATTCTTGATCGTGTCAACGAGGCTCATGGGATGAGGGCAACCTTGGTTCCAAGTCCGGCCTCAATAGCGGAAACACCCCGCGGTCGCAACGCGACAATGAGAGCGCTCGGGGGTGGCGGTCACCGCCGTTTCAGGATGCCGTTAGCAGCATCCGGACTGCCGAAGTGATCAACCGGAAATGTTCATTGCGATTGTCGGAACGCAGCACTCTCGCCCGTCCTTGGCAAGACGGCGCCTCTCATCGGCCTTTCGGCCATGACGATTTGCGCAAACCCGGAGGTTCTCGGCCCATGCAGAAATCAGCAGCTAGGCAAGTGCAAGTGGTGATGAACGGCTTGGCCTTCGGCGAGTCACCGCGCTGGCACGACGGCCGGCTGTGGCTCTGCAACTGGGGCACGGGCCAGATCATCGCCGTTGACGCCCTAGGCAACAGCGAGATCGTGCTCACCGTGCCGGCCACCCTGCCCTATTCCATTGACTGGCTGCCGGACGGGCGCCTGCTTGTCGTGTCCGGCCGCGAAGGGCTGATCCTCAGGCAGGAGGCAGACGGGACATTGGTCACCCATGCCGATCTGAGACAACTATCAAAGAGCCCCTGGAACGAGATGGTGGTCGATGGGCGCGGCAACATATACGTCAATGGCGGTGGGCCTGCTCCGGCCCTCGGCCAGCATTTCGGTCCCGGCACCATCGTGCAAGTTGCACCGGATGGCTCGGTTCAGCAGGTGGCTGAGAACCTCGCGTTCGCCAATGGCATGGCGGTGACGCCCGACAACAAGACGCTGGTCGTTGCCGAGTCCCACGCCAACCGGCTGACCGCCTTCGACATCGCTGCCGATGGTGGCCTTTCCAACCGCAGGATCTGGGCCAATCTCGGCAACGGTTTTCCCGACGGCATCTGCCTCGATGCCGAAGGTGCGGCCTGGTATGCCGACGTTCCGAACCGGCATTGCGTGCGGGTGCGCGAGGGCGGCGCGATGCTCGAAAGCGTCGATGTCGACCGCGGCTGCTTTGCCTGCATGCTCGGCGGCAGCGAGGGAAAAACGCTGTTCATCGTCGCCGCCGAATGGCGCGGCTTCGAACATATGATCAGCGATGCCCGTACCGGCCAAGTGCTCAGCGTCGACGCTACTGCGCCGGGCGCCGGCTGGCCGTAGAGAACTTACATCCCGGGAATCCGCTGATAGTTGGCAATATCGGCCTTGACGCCAAGTCGCGAAATGGTCTCCTGAGGATTGAAGCCGCTGCGCTCATGCGCAGCCTTGATGATCGGCACGACCTTGTCGACGGCGGCCTGCCCTTCCCATTCGACAATGGTCACGAGGTTGAACTCGCCCGGCCCCGAGAATTGCTCGAGCAGGAAATCCTGGACGAACCCTTGCTGCTGGCGCAGCAATTCATGCGTCATCCGGACCTTGGCAAGAATCTCCTCGCGGGCGTTGGCCGGAACGACAAACTTGTCCACCCGGAATACGCTGCCGCCAGTACCTGCCTGATTTATCCCATTCATATCGATTGTCTCCGTTTTTGAACGACGCATTTTGCTGCGATCCAAAACGGCCTACGATCTCAACTTAAGTTGAGGTCAAGCACGAATTTTCAGCTCACCTCCGAGGTGCGGCGGCGGACGACGACGCCGAACTCGTCGCTTTCGCGGGCAATGCGCAGCCGCTCCTCGGCCTCGCTTGCCTCGCGCTGGCGGTCCCACATCGATGCATAAAGGCCGCGCTTGGCTATCAAGGCGACATGGGTGCCGCGCTCGGCGATCTGGCCATCCTGCAGGACGATGATCTCGTCGGCCGAAATCACTGTGGACAGCCGATGGGCGATGACGAGGGTGGTGCGGCCCTGGCTGACCAGGTCGAGTGCCGCCTGGATCTCCTGCTCGGTGTGGCTGTCCAGTGCCGAGGTCGCCTCGTCGAGCATCAGGATCGGCGGTGCCTTCAAAATGGTGCGGGCAATCGCCACCCGCTGCTTCTCGCCGCCGGACAGTTTTAATCCGCGCTCGCCGACCATTGAGCGATAGCCGTCGGGCAGCCGCTCGATGAACGGTCCGATCTGGGCCAATTCTGCCGCCTTGCGCACATCCTCCTCGCTCGCGCCGACGCGGCCGTAGCGGATGTTGTAGGCGATGGTGTCGTTAAACAGCACCGTGTCCTGCGGCACCATGCCGATGGCAGCGCGCAAGCTCTCCTGCGTCACGTCGCGAATGTCCTGGCCGTCGATCAGAATCTTGCCGCGCTGGATGTCATAGAAGCGAAACAAGAGCCGCGAAATGGTCGACTTGCCGGCTCCGGAGGGGCCGACGATGGCCACCGTCTTGCCAGCTGGCACCTCGAAGCTGATGCCCTTCAGGATCTTGCGGTTGGGGTCGTAGGAAAAATGTACGTCGCGGAACTCGACCCTGCCGGCATCGACGACCAGCGGCTTGGCGCCCGGCCGATCGACGATCTCACGCTTGACGTCGAGCAGATCGAACATGTTTTCGATGTCGGTCAGGCCCTGGCGAATTTCGCGGTAGATCATGCCGATGAAATTCAGCGGCACCGAAAGCTGCATGAGCATGGCGTTGACGAAGACGAAATCGCCGACGCTCTGTGTGCCCGCCTTCACCTCGAGCGCCGACATCACCATGACGACGGTCATGCCGATGCCGAAGATCACACCTTGGCCGAAGTTCAGCCAGCCAAGCGAGGTCCAGGTCCTGGTCGCCGCCAACTCGTAGCGCGCCGTGGACCGGTCGAACCGCTCGGCCTCCATGGCTTCGTTATTGAAATATTTGACTGTTTCGTAGTTGAGCAGCGAGTCGATCGCCTTCGTGCTGGCTTCATTGTCGCTTTCGTTCATCTCACGGCGGATCGAAATACGCCAATCGCTCGCCCTGACGGTGAACCAGACATAGAGCCAGACCGTGACCGCGATCACCAAGACGTATAGCCAGCCATAGGTGACGGCGAAGATGCCGGCGGTGAGCGCGAATTCGACGATTGTCGGCGCCGTCGCCAGCATGGTGAAGCGGACGATCGTCTCGATGCCCTTGGTGCCGCGCTCGATTACGCGCGACAGTCCGCCGGTGCGCCGTTCGAGGTGGAAGCGCAGCGACAGTTCGTGCATGTGCACGAAGGTGCGGAAGGCGAGCCGGCGCACCGCGTGCTGGCCGACCCGTGCAAACAGGGCATCGCGTAACTGGTTGAAGCCGAGCTGCACCAGCCGTACGGAATTGTAGGCGACGACCAGCATGACCGGCGCCAGCAGCAGGGCCGGCAGCGGCGGCGGCGATTTGCTATCGCCGGCCAGTGCGTCGGTCGCCCATTTGAAGAAATAGGGTCCGGCCACCAGGGTCAGCTTGGCGACAACCAGCAGTACGGTGGCCCATACCACCCGGGCCCTCAGGTCCGCGCGGTCGGCCGGCCACATATAGGGCCAGAGATTGCGCAACGTTCTGAAGGTCGAGCCGGAATCTGCGGAAACGGTTTTCTCGGCCATTCTTGTTTACCTTATGATTTTAGCGGCCGGAGCAGCAGGAATCGACCAGCGCGGCCAGCGATGCCGAAACATCGGCGAGCGCGGCGCGGTCGAGCTCATAGCGGGAGCGCTGGCGGTCAGGCTCGAAGCGGATCAGCCCGGCCTCGACCAGGATCTTCAAATGCTGGGAAACGGTGGACTGCGCCAGGTCGAGATGTTCGACGACCTCGCGACAGCAGCAGGAACGGGTTGCGGAAAGGTGTTTGAGAATTTCGATCCGCGCTGGATGCGAAAGGGCCGCGAGCCGGACAGCGACGGCGCGGCTATCCGGCATGCAGTTGGCCGGCCAGTTGGCCGGCGGGCGTTCATCTGCCGCGCGGCTTCGGTCCGTTACGAGGGGGGATTCGGTCATCGTCCATCGGCGATAAACGATGACTGGCCCTGCCGCAAGCTATCCTGATGGGCAGAACGGCTATTCGGCCTTGACTGGCGCCGTCGTCATCTGGTCGCCCATTGCCTTGAGATCGGCGGGCTCGCCTTCCTTCGATTTCTCCGGCACCTTGAACACCTGCCCCGGCCAGATTCGGTTCGGATTGCTGATCTGGTCCTGGTTGGCGAGATAGATGGTCGAGTAGCGCATGCCCTGGCCATAGACCCGCCGCGAAATCCGCCACAGCGTGTCATGGCGGCGGATGATGACTGCGCCATCGGCATGTTCGAGCTTTGGCGCCACGGTCTCGGGCGTTTCGCCCGGAGGCGTTGCGACAGCCGTTTCGGCCGGGGCCTCGGTTGCAGGAGTGGGGGCAGTTGCGGGCGTTTCGGTGACCGTTGCCGGTGCGCCTTCGGTCGCCGGAGCATTCGGCTCGGCTGGTTTGATCCCGGCGGGCTTCTGCTCGGCCGGCGCCACGGCCGCAACCGCCTCACCAGGCTCGCGCTCGAACGGCACAGCCGCACGGGCAACCACCGTCACGCCGTCGGCATCGAGCGCATCGACGTGGATGGTGTAGGTGCCGACCGGGATGTCGCGTGTCGCTTCGACCAGGAAGTGGCGGTCGGGCGAGGTCTTCGCGTCACCGAGCAGGATATCGTTGGCATACGCACGCACCTTGCGGCCGGGATCGGCGACGCCGGCAACGAAAATCTTGTTGCCGTCGATTTCGACAGCTTCGACGACGATCTTCCGCTCCGCCGCGGAAGTAGCGGGCGCTGCCGGTGTGGCGGGCGCTGCCGGAGCCGGCGCGGCTTCAACAGCGGCCGGCGCGGCAGGAGCAGACGCTGCTGGAACATCAGCCGCCGGGGCGGCTGGCGCCGGCGCTGCGGCAGCCGGCAATTCGGTGCCCGTGGCGGGTGGCTGAACGGCCGCCTGTTCGCCGACAGGCGGCGAGGCGTCAGATTTCGCCTGAGGGGCCGGAACAGTGAGCAGTTCGGACGGCTTGCCCGGCTCCTCGACCATTGCCAGCACCTGGCCGGTGGAATTCTGGGGGATCGAAACGACCGCGGTCTGCGCCGAGGCGGTCACGACATTGCCAGCCGTCGAGCGCAGCGTGATCGTGTAGTCGCCGGGCTTCAGCGGATCGTCGAGAATAATGGCAAAGGCGCCGTCGGGACCGGCGACCGTCGAGCCGAGCACAGCCGAACCGTTGAGAATCTCGACCTTGGCGTTGGGCGCCGCATTGCCGGCGACGACGATCGAGCCGTTGCTTTCGACGCGCACGATGTCGAAGGTCGGCACGATTGCACCTGCTGTGGCCGGCGCGGCGGGCGCTGCCGCATCGGTGGACGCGGCAGACGCAGGCGGCAGCCGGTCCTCGGTCGCCGGAGCGGCCGGTTTCGAAGCCGGCGGCGTCAGCGCCGCGACCTCCGCAGGCCGGGTAGAATTGAGATACGGGTCGAGTGCGCCCGATACATAGGCGGTTCCCGCTGCTGCGACAGAGCCGCCAGCCGCGAACAAAAACGCCTTCAATGGATTAATTGCCATGTTTCCCTGCCCCTTAGCCACCTAATTTCGGTCTAGCCTGTTTTGCCAAAGCCGACAAGAAAAAGCCCGCCCCGGGGCTTGACCATGCCTATAGTCCCTATCACCAATCATAACATGAACACGATTCGATCTGTCTGCGTCTATTGCGGCTCGTCCCCGGGCCGAGATGAGACCTATATCAAGGCCGGACACCTGCTTGGCCGCTCGATCGGCAAGTCCGGCCTGCGTCTGATTTATGGCGGCGGCACTAAAGGGATCATGGGTGCCGTCGCTGAAGGGGCATTAAAGGCCGGTGGCAAGGTAACCGGCATAATTCCACGCTTTCTGATCAACCGGGAGGCGACCGAAACCGCGCTTAACCGGCTCGACGAGCTCGTCATCACCGACAACATGCACGAGCGCAAGCACAGGATGTTTGAGAAATCCGACGCCTTTGTGGCGTTGCCCGGCGGCATCGGCACGGTCGAGGAGATCGTCGAGATCATGACTTGGGCGCAGCTCGGCCATCACCGCAAGCCGATCGTCTTCGGCAACGTCGGAGGGTTCTGGGATCCGATGCTGGCGTTGCTCGACCACATGGCAACGGAGGGCTTCATCCACACGGCGCAACGGGTCAAGCCGCTGGTGGTCGAGGATCCGGAAGCAATCGTCGCCGCTATCATGGTGGCGGGATCCTCCGTCGATGCACCGACGGAGGGTGTGCAGTCGGTGATTGATAAGATGTAGAGTGAATGGTGAATGGTGAATGGTGAATGGTGAAGTAGAAGACTTTCCAAACCGGCGCCTGTCCATTCACTATTCACTATTCACTCCTTGCCTACTGCCTTCCTCAAGTCTCCGATGACCGCACGCTTGTCCTGACGCCGCCAGGCGAGATGGATCGAGACGGTGCGTTCAAACCACGGCAGATCGCGAAACACGGTCTGAGGCGGCGCGGCACTCCGCAGGCTGGCCTGCACCGTCGCCAGCCCAAGCCCGGCGCTGACCAGGCCCAACGACGTCAACGGATCGGTCGTCTCATAGGCAATGTCGGGCAGGAAGCCCGCCTTCGCGCAGGCGGCGAGAAATTGGCTGCGGTTGGTGTCGTCAGGCTGGCGCACCACCGTGATCCAGGTGCGTCCGTCCAGTTGCTGCGGCAGTATCTCCGCGATTTCTGCCAATGGATCGCCTTCCGGCATCGCCAGAACCAGCGGCTCGCGCATAATGAGCATGGCGGCGATGTCGGGATCGTCGGCAGGAGGAGGCGTGTAGACGAGGCCCAGATCGAGCGATCGTTCGCGCAGCGCTTCGATCTGGGCGGCGGAACGCTGACCCTTAAGTTGAAGATGAAATTCGGGCCGGTCGCGGCGAAACTGGCGCAGCATCCGAGCGACAAGCCCGGCATGGACCGCACCTTCCACATAACCGATGGCGAGACGGCCGACCGTACCGCTGGCGAGATTGCGGCTGAGCTCCTCCAGCCGTCTTGCATGGGCCAGCAGCGCACGCGCCTCGGCAAGAAAAGCGCGGCCCTCGGCATTGAGATGAACACGCTGCCTCGCCCTCTCGAACAGTGCGACGCCCAGCTGCTCCTCCAGCTGAATGATCTGACGGCTGAGCGGCGACTGCGAGATGTGCAGCAATTCGGCGGCACGCCCGACGTTGCCGGTTTCGGCCACCGTGATGAAATAGCGAAGCTGGCGCAGGTCGAACATTGTTGCTTCGATGCTCAAGTCCCGTGAGGTCTCAAATTTAGCCTAATCAGTCTTGGACTGTCTGGCCAGCAGAAGCGAATATTTCCGCCATTCCAACGGCCAACATCAGGAGATTCCGATGCAGTTCTTTGCCCTTCTTGCGCGCAACACCGAAAAGTTCACCGACGCCGATTTCGCGCCGCTGCTGCCTGGCGAGGCCGAGCAGCGCCGCACGCTCTATGCCGAAGGCGCCGTGCGTCAGGTGTGGAATCGGGGCGACATTCCCGGCAGCGGCATGATGTTCGAAGCCGGCAGCGATGTCGATGTGCGCCACCATCTTGCAACTTTACCGCTGGTCAAGGCCGGCATGATGGATATTGCCGCCGTCGTGCCGCTGCAGCCATATCCCGGCTTCGGGCCGAAGCGCTGAGCGCTCGTGAAAGACGCGGCTGCCGGCATTAAGACCGGCCAGCCGCCTTTCTTCGTTACGCGGCTCGAGCTGATGCGGAAACGGTCTTGCGCGCCGAAGAAAACATCGACCAGGAGTACATCGCCAGTGCCGCCCAGATCAGCCCGAAGGCTATGGCCTGAACACTGCCGAAAGGTTCGCCGAAAATCAGCACCGCGATCAAAAAGACGATCGTCGGCGCGATATATTGCATGATGCCGATGGTGGAGAGGCGCAGCAGCCTGGCGCCGAACGCAAACAACAGCAGAGGCACGGCGGTGACCGGACCGCAGCCGATCAGCAAGGCGGTGTCGTTCAGCGAGCTCGAGACGAAATGATCCTGTCCTGTGGCGATCAGGAAGATGATGTAGCCGAGTGCCGGCACCGACAGCAGCAGCACTTCAAGCAGGAAGCCCTGGCTCGGGCCGATTGGCAGCGTCTTGCGGAAGAAGCCATAGGCGGCAAAGGAAAAGGCCAGCACCAGCGACACCCAGGGCAGTTTGCCAGCGTCGATGGTCAGCACCGCGACCGCGATTGCCGCCAGCACCACCGCCGCGATCTGCAGACGGTCGAGCCGCTCGCCGAGGAGCAGCGCGCCGACAACGACGCTGACCAGCGGGTTGATGTAATAGCCGAGCGCGGTCTCGATGGTGCGGTCGACCGCGATCGCCCAGACATAGATGCCCCAGTTGACCGAGATCAGCGCCGCCGTCAGCACCGCCATCGAAATGATGCGCGGCGAACGAACTGCCGCTTTGAAATCGGCAGTGCGACCGGCCCAGACCAGGACAGCGGCCGCGATCGGCACCGACCAGACGATGCGGTGGGCGATAACTTCGGCCAGCGGCAGATGCGCGACAGCCTTCATGTAGAAGGGCAGCAGCCCCCAAAGCAGGTAGGCGCCGAGCGCCAGCAGGAAGCCGCGACAAGCTTTGGTGTCGGCCTCGATGTGAAGTGCTTGGGTAGTCATGGCCCAAGGCTATGCGCCAGCGGCTTGCCCAAAACCATCGCAAATTGCTGATGGATCAATGGAGTCTTGCTGATGGTTCAACACGACCGCTAAACGTCGAACAATTGCCGCTGTCTGCGAGAGTGATTGCAGGCCCGGCACGACACGGTCTCAAGGCGGAGCAGGCTTCTCCTTGAGTTCGAAAAAGACGTTGTCGGGCGAACCTTCATCGTGCCTAAAGCCCGTCAGTTCCGCCGCAAGATCGAGGGGAAGGTCAAAAACAAGATCGACCTCTGTACCTTTGCTATCTTCTTCATCCTGCTTTGAAAAACACTGTTGCTTCAGCGCTTCGAAAGACGCAGGGAGATCACCCGTGACATGCAAGTCCCGCACGGTCTTGTCGCCGCTGCGCCAGACTTTCCAGATGTTCCTTCCGTCGCGCCAGAGCTCGGCGCGCGCGAACATTACATGCTCCTCTATGTGCGCGATCACGATTTCCCGCTCTTGCGAAATCGCGGCCAGATATTGCTGAGGCGGGTTCGGAAAGCTGCAGGGATCGAGGATGATGATCGCCCAGTTCTTTTCGCTGGCATAGGCGTTCACAGGCGCTTCGAAAATCTCCGATGGATCGCCAATCTCGCGTCCGAACAACGCCGCAGCTTCCTTTATCCCGTAACCGCGAAAGCCCAGCCAACTTATCGAAAAGCCCATTTCTTACTCCGCCGCCGCCAAGCCCGCCATGTCGCGGTTCTTCATCAGCTTATAGACGATCGAATCCATCAGCGCCTGGAAGGAAGCATCGATGATGTTTTCGGAGACGCCGACCGTCCACCAGCGCGCACCGGTGCCGTCATGCGATTCAATCAGCACGCGGGTGATCGCCTCGGTGCCGCCGTTGAGGATACGCACCTTGAAGTCGGCCAGTTCGAGATCGGCGATCTCGCTCTGGAATTTGCCGAGATCCTTGCGCAGCGCAATGTCGAGCGCGTTGACCGGGCCGTGGCCTTCGGCCACCGACATCTTCTCCTCGCCCTCGACCAGCACTTTCACGATCGCCTCCGAGACCGTCTTCAGCTGGCCGTTGGCGTCGAACCGGCGCTCGACCATGCAGCGGAAAGAAGTGACGCGGAAGAATTCCGGCAGGCCGTGCAGCATCTTGCGCGCCAAAAGCTCAAAGCTGGCGTCGGCACCTTCGTAGGCATAGCCCTCGGCCTCGCGCTCCTTGACCACGGCGATCAGCGCGTCGAGGCGATGGTCGTCCCGGGGCATGTCGATGCCACGCCGTTTCAGCTCAGCCAGGAAATTGGCCTTGCCGCCCTGGTCCGAAACCATGACGCGGCGGCGGTTGCCGACGGTCTCTGGCGGCACATGCTCGTAGGTCGCCGGCTCCTTTGCCAGCGCCGAGGCATGGATGCCGGCCTTGGTAGCAAAAGCGGAGGCGCCGACATAGGGCGCCTGCGCTTCGGGCGCACGGTTCAGCAACTCGTCGAAGGCGCGGGACAGGCGCGATATACCGGTCAACGCCTCTGCCGAAATGCCTGTAGCAAAGCGGCGGGAAAAGGCCGGCTTCAACGCCAATGTCGGCACGATCGAGATCAGGTTGGCGTTGCCGCAGCGCTCGCCGATGCCATTCAGCGTGCCCTGGATCTGGCGGACGCCGGCCTCCACGGCGGCAAGCGAATTCGCCACCGCCTGGCCGGTGTCGTCATGGGCGTGGATGCCGAGATGGTCGCCCGGTATGCCAGTGGCGATCACCTTTTCGACGATGGCGCGCACCTCGGAGGGCTGCGTGCCGCCATTGGTGTCGCACAGCACCACCCAGCGCGCGCCGGCATCGTAGGCCGTCCTGGCGCAGGCCAGCGCATAATCGGGGTTGGCCTTGAAGCCGTCGAAGAAATGCTCGCAGTCGACCATCGCCTCCTTGCCGGCAGTGAGCGCCGCCTCGACCGAGGCCTTGATCGCCTCGAGGTTCTCCTCATTGGTGCAGCCGAGCGCGACGCGGACATGGTAGTCCCAACTCTTGGCGACGAAGCAGATGGCGTCCGACTTCGACTGGACCAGCGCGCCAAGCCCAGGATCGTTCGAGATCGACACTCCTGCCCGTTTGGTCATGCCAAAGGCAACGAACTTGGCATCGGCCGTGCGACGCTCGGCAAAGAAGGCGGTGTCGGTTGGATTGGCGCCGGGGTAGCCACCCTCGACGTAGTCGATGCCGAACTCGTCGAGCAGCTTGGCGATGGCGATCTTGTCCTCAACGGAGAAGTCGATACCCGGCGTCTGCTGACCATCGCGCAGCGTGGTGTCGAACAGATAAAGGCGCTCGCGAGCCATGGTCATTTCCCGGCAAACATGTCCGTTGCGCGGATCAGCCTGTCGAGGATGCCCGGCTCCGAATAGGCGTGGCCGGCGCCTTCGATCAGATGGAAATCCGCTTTCGGCCACGCCTTGTGCAGCGCCCAGGCGTAGCGCGCCGGGCACGGCATGTCGTAGCGGCCGTGAACGATGGTACCCGGGATATCCTTAAGCTTCCATGCATCGCGCAGCAGCTGTCCCTCTTCCAGCCAGCCGGCATGGACGAAATAGTGGTTCTCGATGCGGGCGAAAGCCAAGGCATAATCATCCTGGCCGAAGGGACCGCTGGTTTCCGGTTCCGGCAGCAGCGTGATCGTCTCGCCCTCCCACAGGCTCCAGGCGCGGGCGGCCTCGACCTGCGCCACAGGATCGCTGCCGACCAGCCGTTTGCGGTAGGCGGCCATCATGTCGCCGCGCTCGGCCTCCGGGATCGGCGCCAGAAACCGCTCCCACTTGTCGGGGAACATCTCCGACACGCCGAACTGGTAGTACCATTCGAGTTCGGCGCGGGTCAGCGTGTAGATGCCGCGCACGACCAGTTCGCTGACCCGCTCGGGGTGGGTCTCGGCAAAGGCCAGCGCCAGCGTCGAACCCCACGAACCGCCGAACACCAGCCATTTGTCGAAGCCGCACATTTTTCGCAGACGCTCGATGTCGGCGACCAGGTGCCAGGTGGTGTTGGCTTCAAGCGAGGCATTAGGCGTCGATTTTCCGCAGCCGCGCTGGTCGAACAGGATGACATCGTACAGCTTCGGATCGAACAGCCGCCGGTGCTTTGGCGAAATGGTGCCGCCCGGCCCGCCATGCAGGAAGACAGCCGGCTTGGCCCCTCTGGTGCCGGAGCGCTCCCAATAGACCTGATGGCCATCGCCAACGTCGAGCATGCCGGACTCGAAAGCCTCGATCTCGGGATAGAGGGTACGGAATTCGCTGCTCATAATTTCAGGCCCTGCTGCGGCCAGTTGGCCGTCTCGTGATCGGGATGCTGGAAGGAGATGATGGATTCCTGTCGC
This sequence comes from Mesorhizobium sp. M0601, assembly GCF_040320845.1. Taxonomy (NCBI): domain Bacteria; kingdom Pseudomonadati; phylum Pseudomonadota; class Alphaproteobacteria; order Hyphomicrobiales; family Phyllobacteriaceae; genus Mesorhizobium; species Mesorhizobium sp. M0601. The sequence goes on along the minus strand of NZ_JAMYQK010000021.1, from coordinate 41,605 downwards.
GCGTAGAAATCCGGGTCGTCATGGATCGGCGCGTCGAAGATCGTCTCGACCCAAGGCAGCCTGGCGGCGTAGTTAACCTGGATCTGCGGCGCCAGATCGGAACGGTCGTCGAAGGCGCCGATGGCGATCTCCAGCGCGCCGGGCTGGCGGTAGGTCAGCGGTGTGCCGCAGCGGGCGCAGAAGCCGCGATCGATGTTGACCGACGACTGAAAGTAACTCGGCTCCTCGCGCACCCATTCGACGCCGTCGCTCGGCACTGTCACCAGCGCGCCGAAAAACGACCCGAACTGTTTCTGGCACATGCGGCAATGACAAATGGACGGGCGGCCGAGCGCCCCGTGGATGCGAAAGCGCACGGCGCCGCACTGGCAGCCGCCGGTACGAACGGTTTCGGTCATGATTTTTCCTCCGGCGGCCATTGTTCGGTGTCGTGGTCGGGATGTTGGTAGGAGACGAGATCGGCGAGATAGGAGGCCGACGAGACGTCGGCCATCGTTTCCTCACCTGGCAATTCGTGGACGTGATCCACGTACGGGAGCTTGGCTTCGACACCCCATTGGATGGTCGGCGCAATCTCCTCGGGGTGGTCGAATGTGGCGATGGCGAGGGCCACCCCGTCGGGCGCTTCGAAGGTCAGCGGCGTGCCGCATTCGGCACAGAAACCGCGCAAAGCCGCGTTGGACGAGCGGAAGCGTTTGGGCTCACCGCGCGTCCAGTCCAGCCTTGCGCCGCGCACCGAGACCAGCGGCAGGTAGAAATTGCCGCTCGCCTTCTGGCACATGCGGCAATGGCATACGGAAGCATCGCCGAGAGCTCCTTCGACGCGGAAGCGCACCGCGCCGCACTGGCAGCCGCCTGTATAGACTGGTCTGTTGTCGAGGCTCATCGCGCACTACTCCGGGGCATGGCAAACCGCCTCGACATTGTTGCCGTCAGGATCGAAAACAAAAGCGCCATAATAGTTCGGATGGTAGTGCGGGCGCAGGCCCGGCCGGCCATTGTCCTTGCCGCCGGCGGCAATCGCCGCGGCGTGAAAGGCATCGACCTCGGCGCGGCTGCGAGCCGTGAAGGCGACATGCTGATGATCCTTCGGGTTGTCCTTGCCGGCATGCAGCCAAAACACCGGCCGGTCGCGGCCGTAGCCGCCGACCTTGGCGCCGCCGGTATATTCCTGCGGCACCATGTAGAGCAGCGAGGCGCCGAGCGGCGCCATCGCCTTGTCGTAAAAAGCCTTCGACGCGTCGAAATCCGAAACGGTGATGCCGAGATGATCGATCATCTTTTTACCTCCCAGGTGGTGATGCGTTCGCCGGTGACGGGGTCCTTGCCGTCCTTCAACTGGATGCCTTGCGTCAGCAACTCGTCGCGGATGCGGTCGGCCTCGGCCCAGTTCTTGGCGGCGATCAGCGCGAGGCGTTTGGCGATCGCCTTGGCAATGGCGTCTTCATCCACCTTGGCTGTTGCGATGTCGAAGCCGAGGAACAGAAGCGATGCCTTCAGTGAAGCGGCAGCATCGTTGTCTTCGGCGGCTGCGTTGCCGCTACCTGCGTTGAAATCAACAGCATCACCAGCCAACTGCGTCAGCAACTGGAATGCCGCGTAGGTGGCAAGGTCATCCGACAGCGCTTCGATCACATCCGCCGGCACCGGCTTTGCCGTCGGCGGCGCCAGATCGGCCGCCCGCTTCCATTTGCGCAGCGTATTCTCCGCCTCTTCCAGCTTGCGCACGGAAAAGTCGATCGGCTCGCGATAGTGCGTCATCAGCATCGCCAGCCTGAGCACCTCGCCCGGCCATTTGCGGCCGCCAAAGGTATCCATCTCCAGCAATTCGGTGATCGAATAGAAATTGCCCAGGCTCTTGGACATCTTCTGGCCCTCGACCTGCAGGAATCCGTTGTGCATCCAAACCTTGGCCATCGTTTCGGTGCCGTGGGCGCAACGCGATTGCGCGATCTCGTTCTCGTGGTGCGGAAAGATCAGGTCGAGACCACCGCCATGGATATCGAACACCTCGCCGAGATAGGCGGCCGACATCGCCGAGCACTCGATGTGCCAGCCCGGCCGACCCCTGCCCCACGGGCTGTCCCAGCCCGGCTCCTCGGGCGAAGACAATTTCCACAGCACGAAATCCTGCGGGTTCTTCTTGTGCTCATCGACGGCGACGCGGGCGCCGGCCTGCTGCTCATCGAGATTGCGCTTCGACAACTGCCCATAATCCGGCATGGAAGCGGTGTCGAACAAGACTTCTCCAGCCGCGACATAGGCATGGCCGCGTTCGATCAAGCGTTGAATCAAGAAGATCATGTCGACCTTGCCGTCGGGCCTGGGCTCGACGAACTCGGTGGCGCGCGGCTCGACCGTCGGTTCCAGGCAACCGAGCGCCGCGACGTCCTTGTGGAACTGACCGGCGGTCTTTTCGGTGACCCGCCTGATCGCTTCGTTCAGCGACAGCTTGCCCGATGCAATTTCGCCGCCGAAATCGTGCAGCGCGCGAGCGTTGATCTTGTCGTCGACGTCCGTAATGTTGCGGACGTAAGTGACGTGCGCTTGCCCGTAGAGATGGCGCAGCAAGCGGAACAGCACGTCGAAGACGATCACCGGCCGCGCATTGCCGATATGGGCGAAGTCATAGACCGTCGGGCCGCAGACATACATGCGCACGTTGCGCGGATCGATCGGGAAGAAATCCTCCTTGCTCCGCGTTAGCGTGTTGTAGAGGCGCAGGCTCTTCGATGCGTCAGACATACGTGCGTTCCCGGTGCGTTACTTTGGCATGACCTTTTGGGATCGTGCTCTGGATGGAGTCGGTTGCGCCGAGGCGCAAATCGGCTCCAGCCTGCTGGCCGGGGCGTTTGTCCAATCTGGGAGGAGATGAGGCGAAAACGTCCAGGACCAGCGCGAGGCTAGCCAATAATGCAAATGCCACAAATGGCGAAAGACGTTCTCATGGCCGGCTTTATCGCCTTGCCCGGTGTTGCCGTCAAGTCGCTACCTTCGCCAAAAATATCGTTGGCTCACAGGAATTGAGCCACTGAAACATTTTATTAAACAGGTCGGCACTGTGATGAAACATTCGCCGGCTAGATCAGCAAGCGTCACGATTTGGTCGGATTCGGCCAGCAAACGCAGACACGAAGACGTTACCAGGGAAGAGAACAATGCCTAAGCAAGAATCCAACCGCGCCAAGCAACCGGCGCTCGCCAGCCATTACCGGGCGATCGGCCCGGCAGCAATCGTCGCAGCTCTTCTGCACACCGCGAAGAAGAAGAAGCCGGCGCAAAAAATCGTTTCGCCGCGCGCTGCCTGAGAATGCCGTCGGGAAAGATTGAGGCGCTCACGGCGAACCAGTAATAGTAGCTTTTGCTAAAATAAACTCATCTGACTGTCGTTCGCGCCGGACTTCCGGCGCTTGACCTTGTCGGGCTCAAGCTCGACGACGCCCTTCTCCTGAATCTCCGGCCCGGTATTGGCGACCTTGTTGACGAGGTCGGAAATCGGGATCGCTTCGAAGAAATCGAGCTGGGCGGGTCTCAGCAGATCGGCCACGTCGCGCGGCTCGAGCGTGCGGCAATCCAGCCAGCGCGCGAAATCTTCGGGATGGATCACCACCGGCATGCGGTCGTGGATATGGGCAGTGTCGGCATTGGCGTGGGCGGTCAGAATGGCGCCGGTGTCCATTTCCGAGCCGCCCGGCTCGGCATAGGTCTCAATCAGCCCGGCGAAGGCGACAAGCCCGCCACGCCTTGGCCGCACCCAATAGGGCTGCCCTCTTCTTCCACCGGTTTGGTGCCATTCGTAGAATCCCGAAGCCGGTACCAGAGCGCGGCGATGGCGCATGGCAGCGCGAAACGACGCCTTTTCCGACGCCCCCTCAGAACGCGCGTTGAACAGCAGCGGGAAGTTACGCGTATCCTTGACCCAGGCCGGGATCAGGCCCCAGCGCACCAGCATCGAGCGGCGGGCGGGCAGGTTCGAGCCCGGCGCCTGCGGCAATCCGGCGAGCGCCATCAGCACCGGCTGCGTCGGCGCGATGTTGTAGCGGGCCGGAAACTCCTCAAGTTCCGCCAGGCTGAGAAAGGCGGCGGTCTGGTCCGGAGTGGCGGTCAAGGCAAAGCGTCCGCACATGAATTCAGCTCTCGAATTGGTGGCATGTGAAAGTGGCCATGGAACCCGCCTTTCGCAACCGCTAAAGCTGTTCGCCGACGGCCGGTCCACAACGGGCTATGCCAATCGAGCGATCCGAAGCCCATGGAAGCACGCAAGATCATTCCGGCAGTCTCGGTCTGCGTCGTGCGCGGGAACACGGTGCTGCTGGTCAAGCGGGCCAGGCCGCCCGCGCAAGGCCTCCATGCCTTTCCCGGCGGCAAGGTCGAAGCCGGCGAGACGCTGGAACAGGCAGCACGGCGCGAATTGCTGGAAGAGACCGGATTGCAGGCGTGCAGCTACCGGCCGCTGCGGGAAATCCACATCGACGGCAGCGGCGATGGGCATCCGGTCGACTACTGGCTGACGGTGTTTGGGGCCGATTATGCTGGCGGCGAGGCGGTGGCCAGCGACGACGCCGAAACCGCGGCTTTCTATACGCTGGCCGAAATGACAGCGATGCCGCTCGCCGATGCAGTGTTTGAAATTGCCGACGATCTACTCGGTCCCAACAAAGACGGCGAGACCTGAGCCAGAGAATCGCCTTGCAGGCGACAAATTGTTTCAGCACAAGGACTCATGAGCCGCACGTCTTCGTTTCTCGCCGCATGCCTCGCCGTCAGCGTGGTTGTCGGTGCGCGCTCGGCGATTGCCGCCGAAGCACCGTTCGAGCCCGGGCTGATGCGGCTGGCGGAAGTGCTCGGCTCGCTGCATTTCCTGCGTAATCTGTGTGGCGAGAAGGGCGATCGGTGGCGAGCCGAGATGGAAAAACTGATCGCATCGGAAAATCCGAACCCGGAGCGGCGCGCCCGCTTCATCGCCAGCTTCAACCGCGGTTACCGGTCGTTCGGCGGCACTTATACGCAATGCACCGCCTCGGCGGCGGAAGCCATCAGCCGCTACATGAAGGAAGGCGAGACGCTGTCTCGCGACATCGCCTCGCGCTACGGAAACTGACGGCGGCAGCCGCTTTGCGGAAAAGCCGCATCAAGGGTCGGCGCCGTTGCGGCGGACGCGTTCGACGCTTCTCCGCTTGCCTCGAGTGAGGTCTTGGTGCAAACCTGATGTTGCACTTTTGCAACTATGTTAACGAAACGTTAGCGCGCAGATGTGAAATTAACTCAAACTGAAGGTTTCCGTCCCCTTGGCCTGCCTAATCGGCTAAGTTTGAAACGGATCGGACGCAGGTTTGCTGGACGCGACGGAATTTGTAGACGACGACCAAAAAAATGTCGCATTTACAAATACTTACTGCGCCTGCGTGTAAAAGGGACAACTCAAGCTTGATCCCTGTCCAACGGATCACCGCTTGAAAGGGTGGACATCGCAATGGAACATGGCGTCAACGACATCGACGCGCTGGTCAGGGAAGAAAAGCGCCTGACCGCCGTGGAAAGCCACAGCGAAGCCTGGGCAGAAGGATTGTCGGCCGGGATCGAGCCGGAAATCATCGCCGAGGCGGCCCTCGAAACGGCATTCGGCGAAATGCTGCGCACCAATGGCGAGACCTCGGCGCTTGCCCTGCTCGATCGCATGCGTGAAAAGGTGATTGCCGGGGCCTTCGAGCCCGAAAGACTGCGGCACTGACCCCGGTTCTTTGACGACGGCGCGCCGCCGGACATCATGTCCGGGCACATGGATGGGCTGGAACCAGGGAGTAGCAGGCGGTGAATTTTTCGATATCAGGCAAGCCGCGCGGCCTGGTCCTCAGCATTTGGTTCACCGCTTCCTGCGCGATGATTCCTTCTGCACTGTTTCTTGCAAGCAGTCCCTCTCAGGCCCTCAGCGAGATCAAGCGCGAAGACCTCCCCTCACCGGTCACGCCGCCGCCCGACGGTGACATGTCGCCGCCCGGAAGTACCGTGCCGATGCCCGGCCCGCTCGGCACGACGCCACCACCGGCCAGCCAGCCGACGCCATCCGACGAGCCGGAACAAACCGAACCGAAAGGGCCGGCCAACGATGGCGGCATGGCCAATCCGCATGTCGATCCGGACGCGCCCGTGCCCGAAATCGTCTACGACCTGGCCAAGTTGCCGGAACCGGTCAGGCGCATGCACGATCTGATAGTCGAGGCCTGCAAAAGCGGCGACATCGAAAAACTTCGGCCGCTGATCGGCACGGGCGACATGATGACACAGTTGTCGCTGGGTGACATCGAGGGCGACCCGATCGCCTTCCTGAAGGGCCTTTCGGGCGATACGGAAGGCCAGGAGATCCTCGCCATCCTGGAAGAAGTGCTCAGTGCCGGTTTTGTCCATGTCGATGCCGGCACGCCGCAGGATCTCTATGTCTGGCCCTATTTCTTCGCCCTGCCACTGGACAAGCTCGACGCCAGACAACGGGTCGAGCTGTTCAAGATCGTCACCGCCAGCGACTATGACGACATGAAGCAGTTCGGTGCCTACATTTTCTACCGCGTCGGCATCACGCCGACCGGACAATGGACGTTCTTCGTCGCCGGCGATTGAGTGGCTAAGCATGGTCTCTTGGAGACAGGAGCCTAGCGCGCCAGCGCCTCGGAAAATTCCACCGCCCTGCCCTGGCTTGGCGTGACGATCTCGCCTTCCCACATCACGCGCCGGCCGCGCACGATGGTGCCGACGGGCCAGCCGGTCACCTGCCTACCGTCATAAGGCGTCCAGCCGGCCTTGGAGCCTTGCTGGGCGTTGGCGATGGTCTCGCGGCGCTTCAGATCGACGATGGTCAGATCGGCATCGTAGCCGGCGGCAATACGGCCTTTCCTGGCGATGCCGAAAATACGCTGCGGGCCGTGGCTGGTCAGGTCGACAAAGCGCTGCAACGTCAGCCGGCCGGCGTTGACATGATCCAACATGATCGGCACCAACGTCTGCACCCCGGTCATGCCGGACGGCGACGCCGGATAAGGCTTTGCCTTCTCGGCCAGCGTGTGCGGCGCATGGTCGGAGCCGAGCACATCAACGATGCCTTGCGCAACGCCGTACCAGACCCCGTCGCGATGGCGCGTGGCGCGCACCGGCGGGTTCATCTGGATCAGGGTGCCCAACTGCGCATAATCATCGGCGCTCAGCGTCAGATGATGCGGCGTCGCCTCGCAGGTCGCGACATCCTTGTGCTGTTCGAGGAAGCCTACCTCCTCGGCGGTCGAGATGTGCAGCACATGGATCCGGGCGCGGACCTGGCGCGCGATGCGCACAAGGCGCTCCGTGCAGCGCAACGCAGCGATCTCGTCGCGCCACACCGGATGTGAGGACGGATCGCCCGCGATGCGCTCGCCAAGCCGCTCGCGCAGCCGGAACTCGTCCTCGGAGTGAAAGGCGGCGCGGCGGCGTGTGTTCCTCAGGATCGAGGCAACGCCTTCGTCGTCCTCGACCAGCAGGTCGCCGGTGGACGAGCCCATGAAAACTTTTATGCCGGCCGCACCAGGCAGCCGCTCGAGATCGCCAGCGTCTTTTGCATTGTCGCGGGTCCCGCCTACCCAGAAGGCAAAGTCGCAATGCATGCGGCCGGTGGCACGCCGCACCTTGTCGGCAAGGGTTGCCTCACTGGTGGTCAGCGGATTGGTGTTCGGCATCTCGAAGACGGCGGTGACGCCGCCGAGCACCGCTGCCCGCGAGCCCGTCTCCAGATCTTCCTTGTGCTCCAGGCCCGGCTCGCGGAAATGCACCTGGCTGTCGACGACGCCCGGCAGGATGTGCAGCCCACGGCAGTCGATCGTCTCACCGGCCGACGCCTCGCGGAGATCGCCGATGGCAGCGATGCGCCCACCATTGATGCCGACGTCGCGAAAACCCTGGCCGTCGTGATTGACCACGGTGCCGCCTGTCAGGATGAGATCGTAGATGAGGGCCATACGGATCCGGTCTCTTGCGGGGGAAGTGCCAGCGGCTTACGTAATGGCCGATAGTTTTGCAAGATCAGGCTCGTTTTCCCACTATGCCCTTTGCCTCGCTCAGAGATCGCGCACTCGTTTCCGTGTCCGGGCCGGATGCCGAGCACTTTTTACAGAACATCCTGACCACCGACCTCGACGTGCTCGGCAGCAGCGAAGCAAAGCCCGGCGCGCTGCTAACGCCGCAAGGCAAGATCCTTTTCGACTTCCTGATCTCGCGCGCCGGCGAAAATGCTTTCCGACTTGAATGCCGTACCGAGACCGCCGATGATTTCATGCGACGGCTGACGCTCTACAAATTGCGCGCCAAAGCCGAAATTACCAAGCTGGATCAGCCGGTTGTGGCCGTCGCATGGGGAAGCGATTCAACCACTTCGCAATTTGAATCAGCACCGTTTGCTGATGCGCGGTTTGTCGATACTGCCGTCAAGCGCTTCTATGATGACACCGCAGATGGCGGCGACCTTGCCGCATGGCAAGCCTTTCGCATCGCCCATGGCATTGCCGAAAGCGGTGCGGACTACCAGCTCGGCGACGCTTTTCCGCATGACGTGTTGCTCGACGAGATCGGCGGTGTCGGCTTCAAGAAGGGCTGCTACGTCGGCCAGGAGGTCGTCTCGCGCATGCAGCATCGCGGCACTGCCAGGCGTCGGGTGTTGATTGTCTCGGCCGAACGCACCCTGCCCACTTCGCGCGCAGAGTTGACCGTGGAGGGGCGACCGGTCGGGCAGCTTGGCTCGACCGCGGCCAGGACAGGCCTTGCCATTGCCCGCATCGACCGGGTCAAGGCAGCGCTCGACGCCGGCCTGCCGATCCTTGCGGAGGACGTCGCCGTGTCGCTCGCTATCCCGTCCTGGGCGAAATTCAGCTTTCCGCGGGAAGCCATCGGCGCGGAGGACGCCTGATGGCTGCCGATCGCGCCGGGGCGCCGCCGCGCGCCTGGCAGCGCATGCTGTCCGGCCGACGGCTCGATCTGCTCGATCCCTCGCCGCTCGACATCGAGATCTCCGATATTGCCCATGGCCTTGCCCGCGTCGCACGCTGGAACGGCCAGACCAGAGGCGAGCACGCCTTTTCTGTCGCCCAGCATTCGCTGCTGGTCGAAACGCTTGTCGGCGAGCTGATGCCGGATGCCGACGCCGACGCGCGGTTGGCGGCGCTGCTGCACGACGCGCCGGAATATGTCATCGGCGACATGATCTCGCCGTTCAAATCCGTGATGGGCGGCAGCTACAGGGATTGCGAGATCAGGCTGCAGCGCGCCATCCATCTGCGCTTTTCACTGCCGGCCGAACTCGACGCGGGACTGCGCAAGGAGATCAAGCGAGCGGATCAGATCGCCGCTTATTTCGAAGCAACGCTGCTTGCGGGTTTTTCGACGGCAGAGGCGACGGAGTTCTTCGGCCGGCCGCGCGGCTTCAATGCCGAGCGCTTCGACGTCACGCCGCGCTCGGTGACTTGGGCGCAGAATGCCTTTCTCAAACGCTTTGCGGCGATCGAAAAGTCGCGACGCCAGACTGCCGTTCCAGCCGGCTGAAAACGGTAAATTAACCGGCAGGGACAACAGTGCCATGGTTAACCATGGTCCATAGGCTTGCCTCATGCCCGTTGCCGGTATCAAGGCTGGTTCGTCCGTCCGCCGACAGAGGGCCAAAGGCGTTGGTCAGCCGCAACCTATTGAAGACGAGCTGCGCGAACAGAACGAGCGTTTTTCGGCAGCGGTCGAGAACATGTCGCATGGCCTGTGCATGTTCGATGCCGATGAACGGATGATCATCTGCAACGGGAACTACATCAGTATCTTTCGCCTCGACGCCGAAGTGGTGCGGCCCGGCATCCGGTTTTTCGACATCCTCCAGCACAGCGTGGATATCGGCATCGCCTCGCAAAGCGCTGAGCAACTCTATGCTATCCGCAAGCCCTATATCGACCAGGCAAAACCTTCCACATATGAGGAAACGCTTGCAGACGGGCGTATCGTCAACATTTCGCACCGGCCGCTGGCGTCAGGCGGTTGGGTATCGATCTACGAGGACATCACCGAGCAACGGCGCGCCGAGCAGGAGTTGAAGGAGCAGCACCGCCGTTTCGACGCGGCACTTGCCAACATGTCGCAAGGCCTTTTGATGTACGATGCGGATGGCAAGCTGATCGTGCGCAACGAACGTTTCCTGGAACTTTATCATGTCAGGCCGGCCGACTTCCCGCTTGGTATGAGCCACCGTGATGCGTTCAAGCGGCTGCTGGAACTGGGCATTTATACAAAGCTCGACCCCGACAGCGAAATCTCGCAAATCGAAGCCTGCCTGCGGGCGGGGAAAACACACGTAACGCATCGCCATCTCGCTGATGGCAGAACGCTGCTGGTTGCGCGCCGGCCGATGAGCGGCGGCGGCTGGGTCGCGACGTTCGACGACGTCACCGAGCGCAGGCGCGTGGAAGAGCGCATGACCCATCTTGCGCACCACGACACACTGACCAACCTGCCCAATCGCTCGATGCTTCGCGAACGGCTCGACCAAGCCCTGAGTGAGACGAGAGACGGATCGCTGGCGATATTCTCGCTCGACCTCGATCACTTCAAGGCGGTCAACGATAGCTGGGGCCACCCCGCCGGCGACTGGCTGCTGAAATGCGTGGCCGAACGGCTGCAACGGTGCCTGCGCAATGAAACGGACGTTGTCGCCCGCTTCGGCGGCGACGAATTCGTCATCATCCAGTTCAATCTCAAAAGCCCGGGCGACGCGGAAAAGCTGGCCAAACGCATCGTCGAGATCATCGGAAAGCCGTTTCGCGACAAAAGACACGACATGCGTGTCGGCATCAGTCTCGGCATTGCGCTGTTTCCGAATGACGGCAAGGACGCCGACACTTTGCTGAAAAATGCCGATATGGCGCTCTATCGGGCAAAGAGCGAAGGGCGCAACCTGTACCGCTTCTTCGAACCAGCCATGGACGCGATGGTGCGGGCACGCCGGGCGCTCGAAATCGATCTCAGGGCAGCGCTGTCGCGACGGGAATTCGAGCTGGATTTCCAGCCGATCATGAACATCGCCTCCGGCGAAATCGTCGGTGCCGAAGCCTTGATGCGCTGGCGTTCGCCGGTGCGCGGCCTGGTGCGGCCGGACGACTTCATCCCGGCCGCCGAGGAGACCGGGCTGATCGTGCCGCTTGGAGAATGGGCGCTGCGAAAAGCCTGCACGACCGCGGCAGGCTGGGCGGCTTGGCGCATCGCCGTCAATGTCTCCGCCGTGCAGATCAAAAGCGGTACCTTTGCCCGCAGCGTTATCTCGGCACTGGCGTTCTCGGGCGTGCCGGCCAACCGGCTTGAACTGGAAATCACCGAAACGGTGCTGATGGACGAGAGCGATCTGGTGCTCAAGACACTCAGGCAGCTACGCGATCTGGGCGTCCGCATCGCGCTGGACGATTTCGGCACCGGCTATTCGTCGCTGGGCTACCTCAGGCGCTTTCCCGTCGACAAGATCAAGATCGATCGCTCTTTCACCCGTGACATCGACAGTCACGATACCGCGGCGATCGTGCGCACCATCATCGGGCTTGGCGCACAGCTGGGCATCACCGTCACCGCCGAAGGTGTCGAGACCGAAGCGCAGCTTGAATTCCTGCAAAAGGAGGGTTGTGTCGAGGCCCAGGGCTATTTGATCGGGGTGCCGTCAAAGGCGTCGGACATTAATCGGCTGCTGAAGTCGAGCGCGACGATCCGGCAGTCCGGCTAAGTGCGACAGTCGCGCGGAAGCGCGGGCAACCGGCTTAGATCTCCTTGGGATGACACTCGATCCGCGTGTTAATTCCTTGATAGAAGAAGGCGGCATTCAGCTGTGGCGAACCAGGAGGTTCCCAACGGGTCAGAGATGTCCGCTCAATGCCTCCACCATGTCCTTGTTCGTCGCCACGGGAACGATCTCGAATTCGACCAGATCCGCCCATTCGATGACCCACCGCTGCAGGAGCGTGACGTCATCGGCCTCCACCAGCAGGAAGCAGCGGCTCATATCCGCTGCGATCCAGCTGTGGTGCACGAGAAGCCCGTCCGGCTTCAGGCGGCCCTGGTCGCGGAAACGGCGGTAGATCTCCTTGCGGTCGCAGCCGCGAAAATCCTCGGTTACGAAGAACAGCATCTTTTTCCCCTCAGTTCGGATATTATCGCCCCGGCCGGTCCAGCCGCTCCAGGAACCACTGCGTCAGCCGCACCCAGACCTCGTCTTTTTCGCCGGAGTCTTCCCAGCCGTGGTCGAGGTTGGGGTTGTCGTTGACCTCGATGACGAAGACGCCGTCCCTGGTTTCCTTGAGGTCGACGCCGTAGAGGCCGTCGCCAATGCAGCGCGCCGCGCTCACCGCCGTCTCGACGACATGGGCCGGTGCTTCCTTCAGGGTGAACGTCTTGATGCCGCCCTGGTCGGGCTTGCCGTTGGCCTTATGATTGACGATCTGCCAATGTTTCTTGGCCATCAGATAATGGACGGCGAACAAGGGCTGGCCGCCGAGGACACCGACGCGCCAGTCATATTCCGTCGGAATGAATTTTTGCGCGATCAGGAGGTCGGAATCCTCCAGCCATTCGGTTGCGAGCGTCTTCAACTCTTCAAAGGTGCCGCATTTCTTGACGCCGCGCGAAAACGAGGAGTCCGGGATCTTCAGCACCAGCGGGAAGCCCAGCGTCTGTGCCGCAACTTCCAGGTCCGAAGTGCCAGCAATCATCACCGTCGGCGGCACCGGTACCTTGTTGTAGGTCATCAGCTCGTTGAGATAGACCTTGTTGGTGCAGCGGATCATCGACAGCGGATCGTCGATGACCGGCATGCCTTCCTGCTGGGCGCGACGGGCAAAGCGGTAGGTGTGGTTGGAGATCGAGGTGGTCTCGCGGATGAACAGCGCGTCGTAGTTGGCGAGCTTGGCCAGATCCCGCTTGGTGATCGGCTCGATTTCGACGCCCATCTTTTCAGCGATCTTGGCCCAGTGGCGCAGCGACGAAATCTCCGACGGCGGCAGTTCCTCATGCGGATCGACCAGCGTTGCGAAAGTGTAGCGCGCCGGCGTGCGGCCCTTGGTGTCGCGCCACTCGCGATTGGTGTAGGTCTCCAGGCACTGGAGAAAGTGCGTTTCCTCGTCCTCGGTCATCCTGGCCAGGGGATGGAAGCCAATCTTGCGGATCGAGGCCCATTCGGCGCTGTCCCTGATGTGGACCTCGAGTGCCGGGGCACGGAACCAGTCGAACAGAAGTTTTGCGAAGCGGTCCCAGATCCTGGACGGTCCGATGCCGAAGAAGATGCAGGCCTTCTGCGGGAAAGCGCCGCCCAGGTCCTTGCGGCACTTGTTGAGTGCGAGTTCGAGTTCCGGCAACGCGTGCTCATAGAGCTTGCGCTCCGACAGATCGATCATCGTTTCGACCGTCGGGATGACCTTATGGCCGCGCGAACCGGCAAGCAGCGACGCGTAATAGCCGCGGCTCTGGTAGCCGTAATTGTTCGACAGGTTGATGACCTTCGGCCGCTGACCGCGAAACAGTGCCGGATGGGCAAGGTAGTCGCGATTGGTGATGATCTTGTGCGGCGTCGCCACTTGGTCGAGATCGTTCTGTCGGCCGGTAAGGATGACCCAGGTCATTGGCTGTCGCGCTTTCCGAGAGTGATGGCGGCGCGCAATCCGTCGCGGCCGAATTGCGCCATGTTCATGAAGATGCCGTAAGGCACGGGAATGTTGGCAGCATCGAGGATCGTCTCCTGCCGCTCGTCCTCGACCCAAGGGTCGTGGATCAGGATATGATCGCCGTCGTCACCGATGGCCAATACCCAGTGCGGAACCTTCTTGCCGAACATCAGGAAGCCGCTGATCAGGACCAGTACCAGTTTTCCCTCTGCGATCGCGGTGCGAATGTCGTCAAGCCCGAATGAACGGTAATTCACCGGGATGCCGTAAAGTTCCGCGCGGCGGCGAAAGTCGACCTGCGCCAGCTCCATCACCCGGCGCTTGTCCTCGCTGCGAACCGACTGCAGGAACAGCGCGCCGTAGAAGGAGACATAGATCTCAGCAGCAAGCCCGCTCTCATAGCCAGCGACGGCCAGCCCGAACGGTTCGCAGCCGCCCGGCCCCGACATCATGAAAACGGTCGTCGCCTCACGCCACAGCCTGATTTCCATAACCGGATCCGGCACGAATCCGGGGTCGAAGTTAGCCATCGCCATCATCAGGCAGCATGGTCCGCAGGTGAATTCGCAAGTCTGCTGATAAAACGGCACTTCGGTGGCGACCGGAATGTCGCCGCGCAAGGTCTTTTCATAGCGCAGCGCAGTGGCGCCATCCTCATAGTAGTCCGGTTCACGACCGATCTTGCGGTAGCCGCTCTGCTCGTAGATCTGGATGGCGCGCGGGTTGTCCTCGCGGACTTCCAAACGAAGCATCATGCGGCCATGCTCGAAAGCGGCGGCTTCAGCCTGTTCCAGCAGCAGGCGGCCAACGCCGCGGCCGCCGAAAAATGGACCGACGGCGATCGAATAAAGCCGCGCGACGCCGCTGCCCTTGCGAAACAGCACGACCGCATAGCCGGCGACGTGGCCATCGTTCTCGCCAACCAGCAGTTCGGCGGTGTCGCGTTCGATCAGTTGGCGAAAAGAGCGGCGAGAAATGCGGTCGCTCGAGAAAACAGCTTTTTCGATGGCGGCGAGGTCATCGACGTCGGACGCGCGGGCCTTGCGAATCTCGGCAGGCATGCGGGCTCAGAAAACCTCGATTGGGTTGTGGAAACTGCCCTAGTCTAAACATCGGTCACACCAGCCGAAGTGCCAGCATTCAGCAAGCGCTATCGCACCTCGATTAGGGCCGAATTGTGACAGTTTTCAAGGCAGGCAGGTCGCGCAAAGGCTTTGAAACGACCTTCGTGTTTCGGCATCGGCGCGGCTCCGGAAAAACGAGATCCTGCTCAGCTTTTCAAGCCCGCCAGAAGCTGGCCATAGGCGCTCTTGGCCACTGCGGCCAGCTGCTCGCGCGGTAGCGATCCGACGACGGCGCAGCCATAACCCTTGTCCAGCCAGTAGACGGCCTCAGGACCATCTTCTTCCCCATAAGTGCCCTTGGCCTTGGCTGCCGATTCGGCGATGACGAAGAGCGAAATGCGCTCGCCCTTGTCGTCCTCGTAAAGCAGCATCGCGGCCTTGCCCTGGCCGGCAGGCAGCAGCCGGCCACCGACCAGTTGGAAACCTTGCGCCGCCAGATCCGGTGCGACGAGCTTCAAACCCACCTGGTTCGACAACCAGCTCTGCAAATGATCCTTATCGCTTGCCGGCACTTCCACCGCATGCCGCTTTTCGGCGGCATAGATGACATGGGCGGCGATCGCCTCTTCGGCAAGCTGGTCTTCGGCCGTGTTTTCCAGGCCGAGGCGGCCGATGCCGGCAAGGTAGCCGCCAGCGTCGCCAATCACCAGGATGGCGGCAGCGGCGGCCGCAAGCCACCAACGCGAGCGCGATGGCGACATTCTGACCACCGGCGCCTCACCAAGCACCACCTTGGTCAGCCGCACCGGGACGGGCTCGTCCAGCACGCCGTTAAAGGCTGCGCGCAACGCTGCCCGGTCGGCGGCGTAGCGTGCGCTCCTGGCCTTCATCTCGGCATTGGCCTCGAGCCATGCCTCATAGGCCGTCCGCTCATCGCCCGGCAACTCGCCATCGAGAGCCATGTGGATGTCGCGTTCGGAGAAATCGCGTCGGCTCATTTCTCGACGATCCTTATCGACCGGCGGCGCGCGGTATCATCAAGCAGCGCGCGCAGTTCCTCGCGCCCGCGCGCGATGCGCGACATCAAGGTGCCGGCGGGAACCCCAAGGATGTTGGCGGCTTCGGCGTAGGAAAACCCTTCGATGGCGACCATCACAAGTGCCGCGCGCCGGTCAGGGCTGATCGCCTGCAGCGCGTCGACGATCTCGCGCGAGGCGATGCTCTCGACCTGCTCGGCGGGTGCTGCCTGCGCCTCGCTCGCCTCGAGCGGCAGCATCGCTGCCTCGCCGCGCCGGTTCACCTTGCGCATCTGGTCGATGAACAAATGATGCATGATCGTAAACAGCCACCTCCTGGGGCTTTCTCCTGTCTGCCAATTGTCGAGCCGCACAAGTGCCCGCTCGAGACAATCCTGGACGAGATCGTCAGCGGAATCGCGGTCGCGCAACAGCGAGCGTGCATAGCGGCGCAGACGCGGTATTTCACCAAGGATTGCTGCCTTCTTTTCGTCCATGACCGCTGGTTCTGGAGGGCCCTGTCCGTGATGATTGAACGCGCCTTTGCAGCGCGGCGCAAGCGGCCAGCGCGAAGCGGTCCGCCGCCCCGGTCACCCAAGCAACTGAATAACGCTGCCAGTGGCAGGTTTATTCCCGGCCGATCCCCACCTGAAGACCCCTCTACAAATTCCCCTTCGAGAGGTGCTGAACTTCAAATTGCAATCCGGCCTTTACGACTGATACCGCAGCTGCGGTAAAGAACCATTGTACCTCGGCTGGCATAATAGACAACAATGCCACCGAAATCATAACGGGTCGCCCCACAGCATCCGGATGTTCTTTGTAGAATTGCCCTTCTAAAACGAAAACACAATATAGATTCAGTTTATTCTCTAGAAGTTCAAGATGATTTTCTACATCATCCCAATCGAGATCATCTACAATGCTGAGCAAATATTCACCATTTTTGCCTTTTGCGACAATATCGACGACGTCCGTATGCTGAACAGCCATCTGTCAATAGCCTTTTCCCGTGATCATAGACTCACACTAATTTACCTCTCTCGCGGCCCTTGTCAGCAGCCGCTGATAGAACAGGCCGATGCCGATGAGCACCGCGCCGAGGCCGATGAAGGACAGCGCCCGCAACACGCCTTCCAGTTCCGACATGTCGAAGATGAAGACTTTGAGCACGGCGATCGAGATCAGCGCCGCCGACGCTATGCGAAGCACCTGCGACTTCAGCCATACACCTGCGGTGAGCAGCGCCACGCCGATGACCAGCCACAGTGCCGAATAGGTATAGGTCTCGAGCTGGCCGAGACCGCTCCACAGCCCGATGAACTCGCCCTTGAACAGGCGCCTGACCGACAGCGTAGCATAGGCGAAGCCGAGCACCGCCGCCACCATCGCCAGCATCGCTGCATACCATTTCGGTCGTTTGTCGCGGGCATAGAGCGCCAGTGCGCCGGCCGCAACCGCCGGCAAGAGGTAGGCGAGGAACAGAAGATTGAACACCGGAATGCTGCCGGTCGATTCATCCGTCAGCAGCGGGTTCAGCGCCAGAAAATGCTGGAGGACGATGAACGCGACCGAGACCACGCCCGCTGCAATCGAGCCGTAGCGCAGCACCGAACTTGGCGAGCGCATGTCGATGGCGACCAGGATGGCACCGGCACCGATGGCGATCAGCGTGTAGATCGCCTGTTCGGCAAGCGTCGCAGCAGCCGTATCGATGACGCCGCCATGCATGGCATGGCGCACCAGCATGGCGACGGTGAGCAGGGCAAACAGCGCGGCGCCGGCCTCCATTGCGAGGCGCGGTCGGCCGTTGGTGGTTCGGGCAAGCTGCCAGGCGGCAAAACCGAAAGCGAGCGCCGGCACGCCATATCCAAGCAGCAGCCAGTTGAACACCGGCGTCTTCGACAGGAACTCGGCACCGACGATGGTCGGGTCGAAGGCAGCGCGACCAAGCACTGCAATCACCGCACCAACGGAAATCCAGCCAAGCACCGGATAGCTACGCCAGCGCGTCGCCAGCGCCGGCACGGCGGCGGCTGCTCCGAGCAGGATGGTTGTCCAGCCGGGACCAAAGGCCATGTGCAGCATCAGCAGGCCGGCAATCGCCGCCCCGCCGAGCGCAAAGGAGACAGCAGCGCCGCCGGTTAGCGGCGGCGCTTCGCCGCGCGCTATCCACTCGCCGCCGGCGACGAAGGCTCCGACCAAAACGGCTGCGACCGCCGCATAAGCAAGGTCTCGGTCGAGATTGCCGAAGGTAGACCAGAGCGCCAGCAGGATGACCAGTGGCGCGACAGCGCTCCAGGCCGCCCATGCGGCGGCGCGCAGCCAGCCAGAGGCCGCAAAACGGCGCGCCGCCCAAAAGCCGGCGCCGATGAAGACCAGGCCGAGAGCGATGCCGACCCTGAACATCAAGGCATCGGACGCCACGACCGGCATGCCGTCGACGCCGAGAGCGCCACCCGAAAAATCTGAAGCGATCGTGGTCGGCGGAATGATGCCGAGATAGACCAGTACCGTCGCCAGCCCGGCGGCGTGCAGCAGTGCAAGCGCCCGCGGCCGGTAGAGCGCCACCGCCACCAGGGCTGCGACAAGGGCGGCCCCCGGCAATGCACCGCGGATGGCGACGAAGGCCGGATCGAGAAACAGGGCCAGCGCCGAAAGGCCGACGAAGAAGCCCGGCGCGATCGACGGCCAGTCGAAGCCGCTGCCGGCGCCCGCATCGTCGCGGCGGCCAAGCCAGACGAAGGCGAGCGCGGCCAGTGTCACCCCGTCGATAAAGAGGATGACGGCAAGGTTCGCCCCCGGCGCGTCGGTCATATAGAAGATGGTCCAGATCCCCGTGGCGACGAAGGCTGCGGCCATCAAAAGCCTCCAGTCGCGGATGCGGGCAATGACGCAGGTGGCGGCGAGCACGATCGCCAGATAGCCGAACAGCGCCCACGGATTGGGCGCCTGCGAGGCGACCAGCAGCGGCGTCACCATGGCACCGAGCAGGCCGACGCCGGCCAGCGCCTGACCGTGGACCAGGCTTGCCGCGATCGTCGCCACCCCGATGGCGCCGAGCAGCGTGAAAGCGAGCGTCGGGCCGATGAAGCCGTAAATGCTGTACGCGGCGTAGACGGTACCGAACAGGATGAAAGCGCCGGCGGCCGTCAGTATCGCCGGGATATAGGCACCGGCAGCACCTTGCACCGGCACCCTGAAGCCGGTGCGCCGGATGAACTCGCCGCCGGCGACCAGCACCAGCCCGAGTGCCGCCGCCATGACAAGCCGCACGCGTGGCCCGAAAATGCCGGCCTCGATGGTGTAGCGGATCAGAAACAAGCCACCCAGCGCCAGCGCGATGCCGCCGACCCAGACCGCCCAGCGGGTACCGAGCGCCGTTTCGACGTCGGACTGGCGAGCTGCCTTCGCCGCTGCCGCCGGTTGCGCCGACTCCGGCGCGGACGGCGCCGTTGTATCGGCATCGGCCTCTGTAGCTGACACGACCGCTGCGGGCCGTGGCGATACGGCCATGTCGCCTGCGGCCGCAAGCGGGATTGCGGCATCCGCCGGTTTGCTGTCGTTTGCAGCCGGCTCCTTGGCTTGCGGCGGCAGCGCGGGCGTGCCCGAAAGCACAAGGCTGCGCAAGGCGCCAAGCTCGCGCTCGATCAGGCCGATGCGGCTCTGCTGGCGTGAAATGATGACGAACAGCGCGATGATGGCGACGAGGCCAATCAGGCTTTCAAACATGGCGGTCCCCCCAAACCAAGCCAGTTGTCACTGACATTCAATGTTCAGTGACATTCAAAAGCGGCGGCCAAACGGCCGGTCCATTCAACGTGCCGCCAGATTGGCCGGAAAGATCGAGCATGTTTCGGTGCCGAAAGCCAGCAGCTTGCCGTTGGCGTCGTTCAGCGCCGCTTCCGAAACCGTCAGCGTGCGGCCCTTGTGCACTACTTTGCCCTTGTGCACTACTTTGCCCTCGCACACCACCTCGCCCGTCCTTGGCGTGATCGGCCGCGTCAAATTCGCTTTGAACTCGGCCGTCGCATGGCCTCGCCCACCTGCGAAATGGTGCCAAGGCCGAGCGGCGAAACGTTTTCGGGATCAGGTTCAACTTCGCTCATCTGGTGGTTTCCCCGGTGGCGGTTTCCCCGGCGCTTGCCTTGCCGGATTCATGGCCGGGTGAATGATGCCTGCGCAAAGCGGCGAGAAACCCGGCGCGGGCGCCGGGAGGCTCGATGCCGCGCGGTTCGTAGACATGGCGGGTCAAAAAGAAGCCGGTCAGCTGGAAGGCGTCCTCGATCGCCGCCGGATCGGCGCGCAGCCCGGAGCCGCGCTGCAGGAAGGCAGGCAGCGCCAGCATCTTGTCGCGCCACGGCGCGCCCGCCGCCCGCGACACGGCGCGGCCGGATTTCGGCGAGACATAGGCAAGGTCCTGCCTGGTGCCGGTCGCCGCACACTGGCTGAGATCGAGGCCGAAACCGAGTTCGTCGAGTACCAGCAGCTCGAAGCGGGCCACCAACTCGCCGGCGGCATCGGCATCGTCGAGATGAGCGATCATCACCACAAGCGTCTCGTAAAGGCCGCCATGGGCGTCACGCTCAGGCAGAAGACGCAAATGCGCGGCCATCGTCTGCAGGCCGTAGACGGCAACGGCGCTGTCCATCAGCCGGGCGGCGTTCATCTCGATAGCCTCGACCTGGAAGGTGCCGAGATGCTCGTCGAGCCGCGCCCGCCACAATAGGTCGACGCGATTGCCGGGCTGCAAGACAGGCTGCTGTTTGCGCGAACGGCCGCCGCGCACGAGACCGAGATGGCGGCCATGCGCGCGCGTCATCACCTCGAGAATGGCGCTGGTTTCGCCATGCTTGCGGGTGCCGAGAATGATTCCCTCGTCGCGCCATTCCATGACGAGAGCTTGTCACCGGTTGGATGGCGAAATCAAGATGAGCGACGTATCCGCCGCCAAATCAAAACGGCCCGTAGCGTATCGCTACGGGCCGTTTTTTGCGAGATCGTCGTTTGATCAGAACGAGCGCTGGAAGCGGAAGATGCCGCCGATTGCGTCGGCATCGTCGGCATCGAAATTGTCGTAATAATCGACTTCGGCGGTGATCGTGTAACCAGGAACGATGGTGTAGGCGACGTTGGCCGCAACGGCGAAGTCTTGGTCGTCGGTATAGGAGACCTGGGCGTTCAAAGAGGTCTTCTTGTTGACGGCATAGCTGCCGCCGCCCCAGACGGCAAAGTTGCCAGTCCACGGCTTGTAGAAGTTCTTCGCGACGTTGTCGTCGCTGCCGTAGCCCGCCATCACGAACAGGGTCAGGTCAGTAATCGGCTTGACGTCGAGGCGACCTTTGCCGGCCCATTCTTCCGACGTGCTGTTATAGGCGCCGACCGCGGTGATCGCACCCCAGTCACCCTTGTATTTCACGCCGCCAGCGACAAACGGAACGTAGCTGTCGATCGACTGGTCAGCGCCGGAGCCCGTTTCGACCGAGGCGACTGCCGTAAAGCCATTACCGCCGTCGAAGTAGTAACTGATCAGGTTGGTGTCCTTGGTGCCGTAAGGAACGATAGTGTCCTGGACGACGTTGCCGGCGTAGCCGATGAACGAATCATAGACAGTCTCATCCTTACCGACGCGGAAACCTCCAAGCTGGATCCAGGCGAAGTTCAGGGTAACCGCCTTGTTGTCCTGCACGCTGAAATCAACACCGCTCACGGTGCGTTTGGTATTGCCGAAGTTGAAACGGGTCTCGGTATAGGTCTTCAACGTGCCGAGCTCGGTTTCCTGGCCGGTCCACGTCTTCAAATTGAAGCGGGCATTCTTGTTCCAGGTCTGCTGCTCGTCACCGTCCAAAAGGTCGTGTGTCGTCGCGCCATCGAAAACGCGGCCGGCGTCGCCGAAGCTGGCGTCATAGCGGACATAGCCGCCGATGCGCAGGCAGGTCTCGGTGCCGGGAATGTAGAAGTAGCCGGCGCCGTAGACGTCGCAGATCTTGACGTATTCGGCGGGTTCCGGCTCGGCGACCACAACAGCGTCGGCGGCGCGCGCACCGGAGACCGCGACGAATGCCGCGGCTGAGCCGAGAAGAAGGCTCTTGATATTCATTTTCTGACCTCTCCAGTCAAAGTTAAAAATGGCTTTGGTTTCATGGGTTGAACGGCTGAACGCCTCACCCACGTCGAAAAAGGCGCGCACCGCACCCCCTCTTCAGGCGGCGAACATACTCATCCGCATTCCAGTCTCAATGACGATTCCAAAAATAATCAATGTTTGCATAGCAGAATAAATCCATGTTGCACAAATATCACTTAATATTTCCTTCACATTTGCCCATCGGCACAAACGAGACACTGTCACAATTGTACAAAAATATACTTATGCCATTAGCCCGGCAAACCGATCTGCACCCGACATACATTCCTTCTACGTGTTCTTTTTTTGGAATAGGCTTCTAACGCTGGCAGCGAGATCAAGCCGACTTCGCCGTCGCTGCGTTCTGTGCGGCAAGAAAGACTTCCGCCACCAGATCCCGTTTGAGCAGTTCAATGGGAATACGTCCGGCGAGGCCGGGCGCGGGGCCGATCAGCCACGACCAGGCATGCCGTGGATCGGGCATCGCGGATAACACTTCCTTGATACCCGGCGCCGGCCTGCCGTCGATGAACTGGGCCAGGGGAAATACATGTTTGCGGCCACCGGTGCGCAACGCAACGACCGTGCCGCTGCGCTGCCAGCGATGCAGGGTCGAGCGCGATATGCCGAGATTTTGCTGCAGGAACGTCGACCCGGCGACCCGACCGGCCCAGTCCTCGACCCGCATCGAGTCGAGGTCGCCCGTTCCGGCCAGGGGTTGGATGTCTGCCCCTTGGCCTTCGTGCGCCGTCGACAGAGGCCTCCTGGCACGGCGTTCCGCAGCTTCGGCTGCCAATATCCGCACGAAACGCGACGCCATGCCGGGTAATCTTTCCCGCATGGTGTCGATCGCACTGATGTCGGTCGGCGCAAGCAAAGCGACGGCGGCGGCAATGGCGCCGGCGACCCTGCCCGCTGCAACGACCGCATCGCTGTTCGTCACCTTGCCTTGCCGCGCCAGCACGCGCTCGATCTCAACAGCGACGGCGTTTGCAAACTCGGTCTGACGGATGCGGTCGATGCGATTCCAAGTCCCTGTCATGTCCTGATCTGGCTGCTTGCCCGCCGGTTCCGGTTTGCTCGGAAGCGGGTCTTTCGCACAGCCTATAGGCAGAGTGTGTGACGGAGAGACGACGAACGGGAACCATGCACGATCGCAGTGTCGGCAGGTGCTCCAACCGGTCTAACTGGCCGGTTCTGCATGAAATATCGGAAATTTCTCAGAACCCGCTCAGGATTTCGGGCCGCGCCGGTGCCAATAAGAAACGGCTCGACCGACGTGGTCGACGCATGGCTTCCGGAATGATTCGGCGGCTGTTCAAGATGCAAGTCGACCGATCGGGCACCCCGGCGACCTCTCAAAATCCTGAGGCGGCCAACAGGCCGCTCTGCGGATCGCCCAAACAGGCTCAGTGCGGAAATTCGAGCCCCATTTCACGGTAGCGCTCGGGATCGTCGCCCCAGTTCTCGCGCACCTTGACGAACAGGAAGAGGTGCACCTTCTGCTCGAGTATGCCTGCGATTTCCATGCGCGCGGCCTGGCCGATGGCGCGGATCGTCTCGCCCTTATGGCCGAGCACGATCTTCTTCTGGCTGTCACGCTCGACATAGATTGTCTGGTCGATGCGCACCGAGCCGTCCTTCTTCTCTTCCCATTTCTCGGTCTCGATGTGGGAGGAATAAGGCAGTTCCTGATGCAGCCTGAGATAGAGCTTTTCGCGGGTGATCTCGGCCGCGAGCTGGCGCATCGGCAGGTCGGAGATCTGGTCCTCCGGATAGTACCAGGGGCCGGCCGGCAAGGTCTCGGCGAGATAGTCGAGCAGGTCCTTGCAGCCGGACCCGGTCAGCGCCGAAACCATGAAGGTGCGCTTGAACGGCACCCTTTCGTTGGCTGCCGCCGACAATGCCAGCAACGTCTCGTGCTTGACCCGATCGACCTTGTTGAGGATCAACACCATCGGCTGCCGGACATCCTTCAGCCGCTCGAGGATGGCGTCGGCATCGCCCCGGATGCCGCGCTCGGCATCGATCAAGAGCAGCACGATATCGGCGTCCTTGGCACCGCCCCACGCTGTGGTCACCATCGCGGTGTCCAGCCGGCGCTTCGGCTTGAATATGCCCGGCGTGTCGACGAAGACGATCTGCGCGTTGTTGTGGGTGGCAATGCCGCGCACGATAGCGCGGGTGGTCTGCACCTTGTGCGTCACGATCGACACCTTGGCGCCGACCAATTGGTTGACCAGCGTCGATTTCCCCGCATTGGGCGCGCCGATCAGCGCGACGAAGCCGGAGCGGGTCGCGGGAGCTTCTGTTGCCGGAGCTTCGGTGGCGGTCATGCGGCACTCCCTTGATCGAGCCAGACGCCTTCCCGCTGCAGAAGTGCCGCGGCTGCAGCCTGCTCCGCCTCGCGCTTGGAGCGCCCGCTGCCGGTCGCCGGCGGATAGGCGCCGACCTTGACACTGACGGTGAACAGCGGATCGTGGTCCGGTCCCTCGCGGCTGTCGATTATGTAAACCGGCACTGCGCCTGCCGCCTGATGCGCCCATTCCTGCAGTTCGGTTTTCGCATCGCGACGGGCGGCGTCAATGGCTTGCGAGCGCGGCTGCCAGTATCTGTGGATGAAGGCACGGGCCGCTTCCAACCCTCCGTCGAGATAGAGCACGGCGATCAGCGATTCCAATGCATCGGCGCGCAGATTGACGCGCTTGCGCCCGTCGAGGCCGCGTACGTCCGAACCGGCGCGAATAAGTTCCGGCAGGCCGATCTCCTCGGCAATTTCCGCCAGGGCTTCAGCGTTGACCAGAGCGTTCAATCTCAGCGACAGCTCACCCTCGGCGGCGTCGGGAAATGCCGCCAGCAGCATATCGGCAACGACAAGGCCGAGAACGCGGTCGCCCAGGAATTCGAAACGTTCGTAGTCGACGCCGGCGTGACTGCCGCGAGCGCTGGCATGGGTCAGCGCCCGCTGCAGGCGCTGATGGTCGCCAAAACTGTGGCCGGTGCGCTCCCTGAGCGCCTCGGCGAGCGCATCGGCGGTCAGCCGTTTCGTCGCCGCCATGGCCCTAATTGACGAAATGGAACAGGCGCGAGGCGCGCATCAGTGACGGCCATTTCCAGATTTCGAGCGGGCTGGCGCTGCCGCCGATCGAGAAGAAAATGAGGTTGGCGCGGCCGACCAAATTCTCGTCCGGCACGAAGCCGACGGTGAAGCGGCTGTCCGACGAGTTGTCGCGATTGTCGCCCATCATGAAATAGTGACCGGGCGGCACCTTGAACTCTTTGGTATTGTCGCCGATCGAAGCCTGCGTCAGGTCGAGCGTGTCGTAGCTGACGCCGTTCGGCAGCGTCTCGCGATAGACATCGACCGGCCCGTTCTCCTCGGTGATGTCGCGGTTGTCGATCTGCCCGACCTTGACGCGCGGCACGCCCACGTCATTGATGAAGAGCTGGCCATCCTTGACCTGGATCTTGTCGCCCGGCAGGCCGACGACGCGCTTGATATAATCGACAGAAGGATCGGGCGGAAACTTGAACACCACCACGTCGCCGCGCTTCGGCTCTGAGCCCCAGATGCGGCCCGAAAAGATGTTCGGCCCGAACGGCAGTGAATAGCGGGAGAAGCCGTAGGACCACTTGGTGACGAAGAGATAGTCGCCTTCGAGCAAAGTCGGCCGCATCGACCCGGACGGGATCGAGAACGGCTGGAACAGGAGCGTGCGGATGACCAGCGCAAGCAGCAGGGCCTGGACGATGACGCTGACGGTTTCGCCAAGTCCGCCGGATTTCTTCTGGGTTTTTTCAGCCACGCTCATGTCGTCCTCGATTGTGCGTTGGATGGTATAGAGTCTCGGCGCGCGCTGGGCAACGTCATGCCGGTGGTCAGATGCAATCAATGTGGCGCTTCTTCGACCGGCAACGCTTCAATGATCACAAAGGCTTGAGCGAGCGGAAAATCATCGGTGATGGTGAGGTGGATCACCGCGCGGTGCCCTTCAGGTAGAATTTCGTCCAGCCGCGCTGCCGCCCCATTGGTCAGCGCCATGGTCGGCTTGCCGCTGGCCAGGTTGACGACCCCCATGTCGCGCCAGAACACACCCTGCGCCATACCGGTGCCCAATGCCTTGGCGCAAGCTTCCTTGGCAGCGAAACGCTTGGCGTAGGAGGCCGCACGCGCCGCGCGGTTTTCGGACCGCGCCTGTTCGATCTCGGTGTAGATGCGCTGGATGAAGCGTTGGCCATGGCGTTCCAGCGACTTCTCGATGCGTCTGATGTCGATGAGGTCGCTGCCAATACCGATAATCATTCGGCAGGAACTTCCGGCCCGGTTTTTCCAGCCTTTGCCGCTCTTTCGGCCAGCCGCTTGCGGCGCTGCTCGTGGAAAGTGACCATGCCCCAGCGGGTGATGCCGTAAAACAGCAGGCCGAAAACCAGGCCGAGCGGTATTGCGCCGATCGTCATCGGCTTCAGCACCGGTCCCCACAATTGCGCAAAGGAAAGATTATGCAGCATGTCGCCGAGATGCGCGGGCGGGCCATGCGCCGGCAGGTGTTCATGCAGGATCAGCTTGCCGACCTCCCAGGAGGCGGCCCATAGCAGCGGAAAGGTCAGGGGGTTGCCGAAGACCGTGCCGAGTGCTGCCGCGACCAGATTGCCGGCGATCAGCCAGCACAGGATGGCAGCAATGATGAAGTGAAAGCCAAGCGGGAAAAACGACGCGAATACGCCCGCCGCAACACCGGCGGCCACGGCATGCGGCGTGGCCCTAAGCCGCAGGATGCGTTTGGAGAAATACCGCAGCGAGCGCGAGAACGAGCGGCGCGGCCACAAATAAGTACGCACCCGCTCGAAAAAACCATCAGGCTTGCGCCGTCGAAAAAGCACTCTGTTCCTGTTCCTAGTTCCATCGATGGCTTCACGCCGGCCTTTCCAGCCAGGCGCGACAGCCTATGCTGCGCTCTGCGGTCGCCGAAAAGCAACTACGGCTTTGATATAGCGATGCGCTGGCCGAAGAACAACGAGGCCGAGGGCATCCGCTCGGTGGCCGGTCGCGCCAGCCTTGGGTATCGCCGTTCTGAACAGGGCATGATCGCGGCGAATTTAAGGAGCGTCACTTAGGATCGATATTCGCTGACCTCGACGAGGTTGCCGTCCGGATCGCGGAAATAGACCGACATCATCGCGCCCCGAGCGCCGACACGCTCGACCGGGCCGACCTCTATCACCACACCATTGGCGGCGAGGTTGGCACATATCTCGGCGAGCGGCCGGGCAGCAATCAAGCAGAAATCTCCGGAGCCCGGCGTCGGCGCCTTGGCCTTCGGCTCGAAGGTACGCCCGACCTGATGCACATTGATCTTCTGCGTTCCAAACAGCAGCGCCGTTGGTCGGTCCGGCTCGTCGAGGCGCTCGAAGCCAAGCACGCGCTGATAGAAGGCGCAGGTATCGTCCACCGAACGAACTGTCAGCACGAAATGATCGATGCCAGCAATCACGGCAGCGTCTCTTGACTTGTTTTTATGCATGTCGTTGTCCCAAAACCGCCGCACATCCTCGGTTCAAGCCCGAGGACAAGCTTTGGGCGACATGCATTAGATGTTGCGGCTGCCCGGCTTGATCGCCGGTATGGCGGCGAGCTCGGGCGGCAGCCTGTCGGCCGGATAGGCCGGAACTTCATATTCGGCGAGCGCGATCAGCGGCACGCCGACATCGGTCTTGCCGGCCGAGCGGTCGATGATGCACGCAGCGGCAACGACATCGGCGCCAAGTGCGCGCAGACAGTCGATGGTCTCGCGGATCGACAGGCCGGTGGTGACGATGTCCTCGACAATGACAGCGCGCGATCCCTTGGCGATCTCGAAACGGCGCAGTCTGAATTCGCCCCCTTCCCGCTCGACCCAGATCGCCGGCGCACCAAGATGGCGCGAGGTCTCATAGGCCGGGATCAGCCCGCCGATCGCCGGGCCGACGACGTAGTCGATCCTGCCGGGTACGTCAGTGCGGATCTTTTCGGCGAGCGCCTTGCACAATCGCTCGGTCTTGTCGGCATGCATGAAAACACGCGCTTTCTGCAGAAAGACCGGGCTGCGCAGGCCCGACGTCAGGATGAAATGCCCTTCGAGAACGGCGCCGGCCTCGCGGAAAATACCCAGCACTTCATCGGTGTTCATCGTTCACTCCATGTCCATGGTGAATGGTGAATGGTAGTGAGAGCACCCTCTTCTATTCACTATTCACCCATTCACGCGCCTTGCGTCACTGACGCTCGAATTGTCCTTTAGCTGCGACAGCAGCCGGTTCAAGTGCTTGAGGTCCCACACTTCGAGATCGATGAGCATTTCGGTGAAATCGGGCGCGGTGCGCACCATCGACAAAGTGTGGATATTGGCGTCGTTGGATGCGACGACCTGTGCAATATCAGCCAGCGAACCCGGCGCGTTGATGGCGGTGACCGAGACGCGCGCCGGGAACCGCTCCTTGGTGCGCTCGTCAATGTCCCAGCGCACGTCGATCCAGCGCTCGGGCTGGTCGTCAAAGGCCTGCAGCGCCGGCGACTGGATCGGATAGATGGTGATACCGGTTCCTGGCTGCACGATGCCGACGATGCGATCGCCAGGCACCGCCCCTTCCGGCGCGAAGCGCACCGGCAGATCGCCGCGCACACCGCGGATCGGCACCGCGTCGTCGCGCGGCTGGTTCTTGTCCTTGCGTGCGGCGCGGCCCGGAATCTGGAACAGCATGCCGGCGGCGTTGCGGATCTTCGACCAGCCCTCCTCGCGCTGCTTGGGCGCGACCAGCGTGACACGCTCGTCCTTGTAGTCGGGAAACACCGCCTTCATGACATCGGTGGAGGCAACTTCGCCTCGGCCGACCGCGGCCAGCACATCCTCGATGTCCTTGCGCGCCAGCCGGTGCAGCACCGGCTTCAGGCTTTCCTTGGTGAAGGTCTTGCCGGACCGTTCGAAGGCGCGCTCCAGAATGCGGATACCGAGACCTGAATATTGCTTGCGAATGGCGTTCTTGGTGGCGCGGCGGATGGCCGAGCGTGCCTTGCCGGTAACGACCACCGATTCCCACGCCGCCGGCGGGACCTGCGCCTTCGAGCGGATGATCTCGACCTCGTCGCCGTTCTTCAGCTCCGTCATCAGCGGCATGATGCGGCCATTGACCTTGGCACCGACGCAAGTGTCGCCGACGTCGGTGTGGACGGCATAGGCAAAGTCGATCGGCGTGGCGCCGCGCGGCAGCGCGATCAGCATGCCCTTCGGCGTGAAGCAGAATACCTGGTCCTGAAACAGTTCCAGCTTGGTGTTTTCGAGGAAGTCCTCGGGATTGTCGCCTTCGGCAAGCTGCTCGATGGTGCGCCGCAGCCAGGCATAGGCATTGGTTTCCTTCGAGATCGCATGGGCGGCACCATTCATCTTGCCACCGGTATCCTTATAGATCGAATGAGCGGCGACGCCGTATTCGGCGATCTTGTTCATTTGATAGGTGCGGATCTGCAATTCGACGCGCTGGCGCGACGGGCCGACGATGGTGGTGTGGATCGAGCGGTAGTCGTTCTGCTTCGGCGTGGAGATGTAGTCCTTGAAGCGGCCGGGCACCATCGACCAGGTGGTGTGGATGGCGCCGAGCGCCCGGTAGCAGTCCTCGACGGTATCGACGACGACGCGAAAGCCGAAGATGTCGGACAGCTGCTCGAAGGACAACGCCTTGGCTTCCATCTTGCGGAACACCGACCACGGCTTCTTCTGCCGGCTCTTGACCTCGGCCTTGATCGAATATTTGTCGAACAGCGCGGAGAGCGCCTTCTCGATCTCCGACAGCACGCCCTTGTTGCGCTCGAAGATTTCGGCCAGCCGTGCGGTGACGGCGCGGTAGGCTTCCGGATTGATGAAGCGGAAGGCAATCTCCTCCAGCTCCTCGCGCATGCCTTGCATGCCCATGCGGCCGGCCAGCGGCGCGTAGATGTCCATCGTCTCTTCGGCGATGCGCAGGCGCTTGGCTTCCGGCACGTGGTCGAGCGTGCGCATATTGTGCAGGCGGTCGGCGAGCTTGACCAGAAGCACGCGCACGTCTTCCGAGATCGCCAGCAACAGCTTGCGCAGGTTCTCCGCCTGCTCGGCCTTCTTCGAGACGAGGTCGAGCTTCTTCAGCTTGGTCAGGCCCTCGACCAGCTTGCCCATTTCCGGGCCGAACAATTCGTCGATCTCGGCCCTGGTCGCCGTGGTGTCCTCGATCGTGTCGTGCAGCAAGGCAACGGCGATCGTCGCCTCGTCCATGTGCATTTCGGTGAGGATGGCGGCGACTTCGAGCGGATGCGAGAAATACGGGTCGCCGGAGGCGCGTTTCTGGTGGCCATGCTTCTGCATGGCGTAAACATAGGCCTTGTTGAGCAGCGCCTCGTTGACGTCAGGCTTGTAGCGCTGCACGCGCTCGACAAGCTCATACTGACGCATCATGGGCGGGATCTCGCAATGCTGAAATGAATCATGCGCCGCACTGGCGTACGGCGCATGTCATAGATAGCCACGAAACTGCCGACGCGAAAGTGTCGGCAGTTGTCGCTAATATCAATAATCGTCGCTTTTTTCCGGCGGCACCAGGCCTTCGATGCCGGCCAACAGGTCTTCTTCGGTCATGCGATCGAAGGTGACGTTATCCTCGGCGTCGTCGGCATCGGTGGCTGCAACGGCGCTGCCAGTCTGGTCGGCAATCGCCTCGCCGTCGGCTTCCGGCTCATCGACCTCGACATGCTTCTGCAGCGAATGGATGAGATCTTCCTTGAGATCGTCCGGCGACAGCGTCTCTTCGGCGATTTCGCGGAGCGCAACGACCGGGTTCTTGTCGTTGTCGCGCGGTACGGTGATCTGCGCGCCCTGGCTGATCTGACGGGCGCGGTGGCCGGCCAAGAGCACCAGCTCGAAGCGGTTGTCGACCTTGTCGATGCAATCTTCAACGGTTACGCGGGCCATGAGTTGCCCCTTTCATGCCTGGATTTGATGGAAAACAGGCGCGGTCCATAACCCGAACGCCGCCAAAATACAAGCTTTTATGGCGGTGCGCAGCTCTGACGCGGGCCGCCTGCGGCGACACAGCGCCGATCACAATTGCTTGCGGTGCGGCATGGTGCCTTGGATTGCCGTAAAACTGGCGTTATCTCGAACGATGAAGGCCAACAGGTCTATTATCAGACCGGCCGATAGTCGCCACGCATTTAGACGACCGCTTATTTCGAAAAAGGACATTTTCCATGTTCGATCCTCGTGAAAAAATCGCTCTCTTTATCGACGGTGCCAATCTCTACGCCACCTCGCGCGCGCTGGGCTTTGACATCGATTACCGCAAACTTCTGGCGAGCTTCCAGAAACGCGGCTATCTGCTGCGCGCTTATTACTACACCGCGCTGGTCGAGGATCAGGAATACTCCTCGATACGGCCGCTGATCGACTGGCTCGACTATAACGGTTTCAAGGTGGTGACCAAACCGGCCAAGGAATTCACCGACTCGACCGGCCGACGCAAGATTAAGGGCAATATGGATATCGAGCTGACCGTCGATGCGCTCGAGCTTGCCGATGTCGTCGACCATTATGTCATCTTTTCGGGCGACGGCGATTTCCGCACGCTGGTCGAGGCGCTGCAGCGGCGCGGGCGCAAGGTGTCGATCGTCTCGACCATGGCTTCGCAGCCGCCGATGATCTCCGACGATCTGCGCCGCCAGGCCGATCATTTCATCGACTTGATGACGCTCAAGAATGAAGTCGGCCGCGATCCGTCGGAGCGGCCGGTGCGCCGGCCCGAACCGGCCGAAGTCGACGAGGAAGACTATTGACGGTCGTTGCCTTGACCGAGCCCCTGGTCGTCTCCCCCGAACCCGATCGCGATTGCCCGCTCTGCCCGCGGTTGCACGACTTCATCGCCGAGTGGCGGCGGCGCGAGCCGTCCTGGTTCAACGCGCCGGTGCCGACCTTTTTGCCGCCGGAAGGCGAGGATGCAGTGCGTCTGCTGATCGTCGGGCTGGCGCCGGGCCTGCGCGGGGCAAACCGGACGGGGCGCCCCTTCACCGGCGATTTTGCCGGCGACCTGCTCTACAACACGCTGATCGCGCACGGCTTTGCGCGCGGCGAATTCAAAGCGCGACCGGATGACGGGCTGGAGCTTGTCGGTACGGCGATTACCAATGCGGTGCGCTGCGTGCCGCCGGACAACAAGCCGGTTGGCGCCGAGATAGCGACCTGCCGGACGTTCCTGGTGCCGACGATCGCGCGATTTCCAAATCTGCGCGCTGTGCTGGCGCTTGGCTCGATCGCGCACCAGTCGACCGTGCGGGCGCTCGGCCAACGCGTTGCCGCCTATCCGTTCCGGCATGGTGGGCAGCAGCAGGCCAATGGCATCACGCTGTTTTCCAGCTATCATTGCTCGCGCTACAACACCAATACCGGCGTGTTGACGGAAGCGATGTTCGTCAACGTCTTCAGTCAGATAGAAGCTTTTCTGAAGACATAGAGTCGGACGACGCCCGCCAGGGCACGAGCCCTAGATTCGGGCGATCGCGAACAACCAGGCCAGGAGATCCAGCAACCACAGAAACAGTGCAAGCTGCAGCGCGACACGCAGGCGTTGGATGATCCGCCAATTGCTGGCCATGTCGGATTTGATGCGCAGCGCAAGCGCTCGGTGCATCCCGTCCAGGGTTGCGGGAGGGTGCTGATCGACGAAGTCCTGGAGCAGCTTCTCTGGATCGAAACGGAACGTATAGTTATAATACGGCCACACCATAATCGCGACCAGCAGCCCGATAAGAAAAAGCAATATCAGCGCCAGCCAGTCCCAAGGCCCCACGCCATCCAGGAGCGCCCTGCCTCCGAGGAGAGAACTCGCGAACGCGGTTGCGAAGATCAGATTGCCGGCGCGCGTATTGAGACTTTCAACCACGCCCTGCTGGTGCTGGAGGCCACGCACCGCCTCCGCATAGACAAATGCCAGGCGGGGGTCGCCGCCGTCCATCGCAGCAGGCGGGGCGTTGCTGTCATTGGTTGATGAAGGTCGCTCCGGCATCAAAATGTACTTAGCACGGCGCCGCCTGCGATATGAATAGCCACAAGGGGAACGCATCGTCGCTCTGTCTTCGTGCCATCGAGGGTGTTTTGGTGGACAGGAATAGCATCAATCCGACGCTGTCGCTTCAGGCGCTGCGGCAAACAATGCGGCCAGCGTCGCAGGTCCGCCCTGGAGAACATTCAAGTCGACGTCGCCGCTGATGCCGTCGACGCGGCCCCGGTTGTGGTACTGCCAGTAGATCCAATCGTCATGGCCCGGCCGCAGCGCCAGCGAACGCAGCCAGCGCGGGCGGCCGGCTAGCTGCCCGGCATAGGCTTGCGCCGCCTCGTCGGTCACATAGAGGATCGCCGTCTTGCCGAACGCCGCCTCCACCGGGCCGAGGAAGGCGGAGAGTTCGGCGCTCAGCTGTTCGGGAGTTGGCCGCTGCGGGCAATTGCCGCCGAACTCGATGTCTACCACCGGCGGCAGCAAAGGCTGATCGTGCGGCACCACCGAGATGAAGTTGCGTGCCTGATCCGCACCCGGTCTGCAGAAGGTGAAGAAATGATAGGCACCGACGGCAAGACCGGCGGCGCGGGCCGCGCGCAAATTGGCGGCGAAGGCATCGTCGACATGATCGCCGCCTTCCGTCGCCTTGATCACGGCGAAGGCGACATCGTCGGCGGCAACACGGCGCCAGTCGATCTGCCGCTGATGATGGGAGACGTCGATGCCCCTGACCGGATATTTGTCGCGGTCCGGAGAAAACGTCTGGAAGTAGGTATAGCCGCCGGCCAGAACGAGGCCGGCCACGAGCAGACCGGCCGCGCCCCATAAGACGATCCGGTTTTTCAAACGAGACCTACCCCTTTTGGTCCGCCCTGCCCGCCGCTATGGCTCCGGGCGTTCGTCGCTCGAAAAGCCAAATCGCTGGCTTTTCGTCCGCCTCGCGGACCGCGCCTCACCCTCGCTCCTTCAGCAGCCGGCCCTTCTCGCGCGACCAGTCGCGCTGCTTTTCGGTCTCGCGCTTGTCGTGCAGCTTCTTGCCGCGGCCAACGGCGAGCAACAGCTTGGCACGGCCTTGGTCGTTGAAGTAGATCTTCAGCGGCACCAGCGTCATGCCTTCGCGGTCGACGCTTTGCGCCAGCTTGGCCATCTCACGCTTGTTGAGCAGCAGTTTGCGGCGGCGGCGCGGCTCATGGTTGAAGCGGTTGGCCTGCAGATACTCCGGCAAATAGGAGTTGATCAGCCAGATCTCGCCGCCCTCGACCGAGGCGTAGCTGTCCTGGATATTGGCCTGGCCCTGGCGCAGCGATTTCACTTCCGTACCGGTCAGCACCAAGCCGGCCTCGATCGTGTCGAGCACCTCATAGGAAAACCGCGCCTTGCGGTTTTCCGCAACGGTCTTGTTGTTGGGATCGGCTTTTCTGACTTGATTCATGATGCGGAGAAGTGGCGCCTCATCCCTAGTTTATCAAGCCGGCGTGCTTCATCGCCGCGTCGATCTTCTCGGCGGTCGACGGCTCGACCGTCATTAGCGGCGAGCGCAGCACGTTCTCGACCTTGCCCAGCTTCGACAGCGCATATTTCGCGCCGGAAACGCCGGGCTCCATGAAAATCGCCTTGTGCAGCGGCAACAGACGGTCCTGCAGGTCGAGCGCCTTGGCGCTGTCGCCGGAAAGCGTTGCCTCCTGGAATTCAGCGCAAAGCCTGGGTGCGACATTTGCCGTCACCGAAATACAGCCGACGCCGCCATGCGCGTTGAAGCCGAGCGCCGAGGCGTCTTCGCCGGAGAGCTGGATGAAATCCTTGCCACAGGTGGCGCGCTGCTCCGAAACCCGCTCGACCTTGCCGGTGGCATCCTTGACGCCGACGATGTTCTTGAAGTCATGCACCAACTGGCCCATCGTCTCGGGGCTCATGTCGACCACCGAGCGCGGCGGAATGTTGTAGATGATGATCGGCAGACTGGTTGCCTTGGCGACGGCGGCGAAATGCGCATAGAGGCCGCGCTGTGTCGGTCTGTTGTAATAGGGCGTGACGACAAGGGCCGCGTCGGCGCCCGCCTTCTCGGCATACTGGACTAGGCCGACCGCCTCTTCGGTGTTGTTGGAGCCGGCGCCGGCGACGACCGGAACCCGGCCCTTGGCGACCTCGATGCAAACCTTGACGACTTGGCGGTGCTCGTCATGCGACAGCGTCGGCGACTCGCCGGTGGTGCCGACCGGGACCACGCCCGTCGTGCCTTCGGCGATCTGCCAGGTGATGAACGCGCGAAAGGCTTTCTCGTCGAAACGGCCGCTCTTTTCGAACGGTGTGACGAGCGCGGTCAGCGAGCCTCTTAGCATGTCGTCCAACTCCTTGGGACTAGCACATGACCCCGAAAATCGCAGTCGATTTCGGAAAGGGTTATGCGCCAAATTTAAATTGCTACAACGTCCTTTGCGCGTCTGAGAAGACCCGCGGCGCTGTAGGTGTTTGTCGTGCGCGCCTTCTAGCCGAAAGCGAAGCGGCGCACCATAGTCTCGACATTGTTGCGCGGCAAGCATTGCGCCAGCAATTGCAATTCGAACGACCTCGATAAGGTTTTCTTTACGGGCCCTTCATCACAGACGAATAGGCTGCAGTTCATCTGTGCCAGTGGTAGCATCGAAGAATAGGAAATGACCAAATCCATGCCGACCAGGCGGCCTCATCTTTTCGCGCTTCTCGGCGCGATCGTTGTGCTTGTCCCCGGCGCGGCGATCGGCGGCAGCGTCGATGGGCAGGTCACGTCGGCGATCCCGATGACGGAGCCGCAGAACGATGCACTGCAGCAGTCCCCTTCGCCATCCGCCAGCGTCGCGGCGCTGAAGAGCGGTCTCGATGCGCTTGCGGCAAACGACATTCAGCGCGCGCGCCAGGTGCGCGAAGCGCTGCCGGCCAAATCGCTCGATCGGCACATCCTTGCCTGGGCGATTGCGCTCTATGGCGGCGACCAGGTGCCGAGCGGCGACATCGCCGATGCCGCGAAGATGCTGCCGAACTGGCCGGGCACGATCGCCTTGCGCAAGAACAGCGAGCGCGCGCTCTATCGCGAGAACCCCGCGCCACAGGTCGTGGTGCGGGCGTTCGACGGCAGCCAGCCGCTGACCTTCGAGGGCGTGGTGATCCTTGCGCGCTCCTATGTAGCGCTAGGCAATACCAAGGCGGCGCGCTCGGTGCTGTCGCCATTCTGGCGCACCGAAAAGCTCGAAGCCGGGGACGAGGCGGCGGTCATCCGCGAGTTCGGCGCGCTGATCCCGGCCGCCGACCATCGCTTCCGCATGGAGCGCATGTTTTATGCCGACCGGGTCGCTTCGGCGCTACGCGTCGCCGGTCTCGCCGGCGCCCAGCAATTGGCCGACGCCTGGGCGGCGGTCAGCAAGGGCGACAAGAACGCGGCCAAGCTGCTGAAGGCGGTGCCGGCAGCGCAGCGGGCGGTCGGCTATCTCTTTGCCGAAGCCGAATATCTGCGCAAGCAACAGAAATTTTCCGACGCGGCCGCGCTGGTGATGAAGGCGCCGGGCGATCGTGACGCTCTGGTCGATGCGGACGCCTGGTGGGTCGAACGCCGGGTGCTGTCGCGCGAGCTGGTCGACCAGGGCGACATGAAGACCGCCTACAGAATAGTCGCCGCGCATGCCGCCGAAAGTCCCGCCAATGCCGCCGAGGCGGAATTCCATGCAGGCTGGTACGCGTTGCGCGGCCTCAACGACCCGAGCACCGCCGCCAAGCATTTTGCGCAAATCGCGGAGCTCGCCCAAGGGCCGATGTCGCTGTCGCGCGCCTATTACTGGCTCGGCCGTGCCGCCGAAGTCGGCGGGCCCGGCAATGCCAAGGATTTTTTCAGCCGCGCCGCCAGCTACGGCACGACCTTTTACGGCCAGCTCGCCGGCGAGCGTGTCGGCCGGCAGACCCTCAATATCGTCTACCCCCAGCCAAGTGCCGCCGACCGCCGGAATTTTGCCACCCGCGAGGCGGTCAGCGCCATCGAGCGGCTGCAGCAGGCAGGCTATGACCGCTATGCCGAAACCCTCTACCGCGACCTTGCCGGGCAGCTGAACAGCCCCGGCGAACTGGCGCTGCTTGCGGTGTTGGCGGAAAGACAAGGCAACCATTTCATGGCGCTGAAGGTCGGCAAGATCGCCGGCGCCCGCGGCATCGACGTCGGCGCGCTGTCGCATCCGCTCGGCGTCATTCCCGACACCGCCAACGTCTCCGGCTCGGGCAAGGCGCTGGCCTATGCGATTGCCCGGCAGGAAAGCGAGTTCAACATCGGCGCCGTCTCCAGCGCCGGCGCGCGCGGACTGCTGCAGCTGATGCCAGGCACGGCCAAGCAATTGGCGAAGAAGGCCGGCATGACTTTCTCGCAGGCGCGGCTGACCACCGATGCCGGCTACAATGCAACGCTGGGCGCCGCCTTTCTCGGCGAGCAGCTCGGCCGCTTCGACGGCTCCTACGTGCTGACCTTCGCCGGCTATAATGCCGGCCCCGCCCGCGCCGCCCAGTGGGTGACGAAATACGGCGACCCGCGCGGCAAGGACGTCGACGCAGTCGTCGACTGGATCGAGCGGATTCCCTATACGGAAACAAGAAGTTACGTTCAGCGCGTGATGGAGAATTACGAGGTCTACAAGATGCGTATCTCCGGCAAGTACGATATTGTCGGAGATCTGGTGAACGGCCGGGGTTAGCCTTTCCTTCTCTCCTTGTGGGAGAAGGTGGCCGAGCGAAGCTCGGTCGGATGAGGGGTGCTCCAGCTTGGTTCCGACAACGCTCCGTCCAACACCCCCAATCGTCTCGGCGCTAACGCGCCGATCCACCTTCTCCCACAAGCAGAGAAGGAGCCCCAACTTGACCGCCCCTGCCCTCGCCTGTAGCAGTCGCAACGATCTGACAGCAGCACGGAATCGAGTGTACATGCCAAACGACGAAGGCTTCTCCGATTTCTTCTACGCCGCGCCGGACGGGCTGTCCCTGCACGCCCGCATCTACGGCGAAGCGAATTCCGGCCGCTGGCCAGTCGTTTGCCTGCCCGGCCTGACCCGCAATTGCCGTGACTTTCACGAATTGGCGCTTTTCCTGTCGACGCGGGCGAAGCGCAACGTCGTCGCCTTCGACTATCGCGGGCGCGGGCAGTCTGCCTACGATGCCGATATCGGCCATTACAATATCGGCATCGAGGCGGGCGATATCCTTGCCGGGTTGGCGGCGCTGAGCATCGAGGAGGCAGCCTTCATCGGGACGTCGCGCGGCGGACTGATCATTCATGTGCTCGGGGCGATGCGGCCGCCCGTGCTGAAGGCCATCGTCTTCAACGACATCGGCCCGGTGATCGAGGCGCAAGGTCTCGCCCATATCCGCTTCTATCTCGATCCCGCGCCCAGGCCGAAGACGTACGCAGAGGTGGTCCGCGGCCTGCGCAGCACCCATGGCGCGGATTTTGCGGCGCTGACCGATGCGGATTGGGAGCGGATGGCGTCAGCTCTCTGCCGCGAGACAGAGGAGGGATTTTTGCCCGATTTCGATCCGAAACTGGTCGAGACGCTGGCGGGGCTCGATCCCAGCCGGCCGCTGCCCGATCTTTGGCCACAGTTCGACGCGCTGGCGGCCATCCCGATGCTCGTCATACGCGGCGCCAACTCGAAGCTGCTGTCCGCCGAAACGCTCGAGCAGATGCGGACGCGCCATACCGATATCGAGACGATCACCGCCGACGGCCAGGGGCATGCACCGTTTTTGGAGTCCGGGATCCTGCCGGGCAGGATCGCTGGTTTTTTCGATCGGGCGGAGCAGCGGGGTGGTTAGAAGTAAAGCTCGACCGAGCGAAGTAATTCACGCGCAGGTTTTGCGTCGGTCAAAGCATTCCGGCGGCCGTTGATAGTTCCGTTGGAATTAGCGGTGAAATAATTTTATCGATGTCGGCGCTGCCCCTCATCCGCCGGCCGGCACCTTCTCCCCGTATCGCGACGGGGAGAAGGGAGGTGTCTGCAACGCTGGGGATTAGCGAAATCTTTCGCAAGGGGCCTTTCTCCCCGTCGCTATACGGGGAGAAATGCCCGGCAGGGCAATGAGGGGCAGCGCAACCCTGAGCGGCCGCTGATATCTCACGTCAGATCCGTCAGGATTTGGCGCTTCTCTTCGCTGGCTTTGGGGCGTTGCTTGCGGCCGGCTCGCCTTTTGGCCCTCGCCTTGCCGGAGGTGGAGCAGACAAAGCGCTTGCGCCGCCACTGTCCGCGCCACTGCACCGCGGCGTCTCCAGCACAGTGACGCAGCCGTCGAGATCGTTGGTGGCCAGATGGGCGTAGCGCATGGTCATCGACAGCGTCTGGTGACCGAGCCACATCTGCACGCGCCTGATGTCGATGCCGCCCTGGACGAGACGCGAGGCGCAAGTATGGCGCAATATATGCGGCACGACCTGATCGTCGGCGCCAAGCCCGACTTCGGCCTTGGCATCGTTCCAGATGGCGCGAAACTGCGCCTGGCTGAGCTTGGTGAACGGGCCTTTGGGCCGGCGGCCCTCGGTGGCCGGCAGCTTGATCACCTCT
This sequence comes from Mesorhizobium sp. M0601, assembly GCF_040320845.1. Lineage (NCBI taxonomy): Bacteria > Pseudomonadati > Pseudomonadota > Alphaproteobacteria > Hyphomicrobiales > Phyllobacteriaceae > Mesorhizobium > Mesorhizobium sp. M0601. Next base: position 2,098 of record NZ_JAMYQK010000021.1, on the reverse strand, counting down.
TTTACCCGCTCGGTCATCGGGATGGTGCGGCTGCGGCCGGATTTGGTGATCCAGAAACTGACGCGGTGCTCCTGGATATCGTTCCAGATCAAGCCCAGCGCTTCGCCGAGGCGGCAACCGGTGTCGACGAGAAAGACGGAAAGCCGATAAGCGTCCTCGCTGCGGCTCTTGATGGCGGCGAACAGCCTGGCTTCCTCGTCCCTTTCGAGGAAACGAATCCGTCCCGCCCGCTCCTTCTGGCGGCGGAACTCGGGCAGGCTGTGGATATCTCCCATCTTGTGAGCCTTGCGCAGCAGTTTGCTGAGGGCAGCCATCTTCCGGTTGATGGTTGCGTTGCTGTTGCCGCGCTGGCGCAAGGTGCCGATAAGATTGTCGAGGGTGCTTTGGTCAAAGGCGCTGAAACGCTCCCCAAGGAGGATCTCGTCTATCTCGCCGATGAAGGAGCTGACATTGTATTTATGCCGCCCGTCATCCCAAAGTATATCCCGGTATGCTGAAAAAAGTTCTCCGATCCTATGCGACTTTACTTCTCGTATCTTGTTGTAGCTGTATTTTATCTTTGCAGTTTGAGAAGAAAACATCGAAAAATGATCAGAGGTTCCTCCCTCTTGAATCGCATCGTTCGTCATTATTCGCCACACCCCCGAGTGGATAGGCCTAGACCTACCTGCTTGGCGGTGCCCTTTCAAGAGTTTTAAGCGTTGCGGCCGATTTCATCCACCAGTGGCGGATCCCAACGACATCGTTCCACAACCCTGTTCAGCTACCGAACCCCCTTTTCCTTCTGTTTGCTACCAGTCGCGAAAACAAAACAGCCCGGGCGTTTAAGCGCCCGGGCTGGATTTCACTTGCCTTAAGTCCAGCCCTTAGAACGAGCGCTGGAAGCGGAGCATACCGCCAACGGCGTTTTTCTTGTCGCCCGGGATGCCGGTCCAGTTGTATTCATAGCCGGGCAGCGAGTCGCTATCGATGTGGTGGCTGTTATGAGCCCAGTCCACTTCGGCCGTGATCGTGAAGCCGGGAACGATGTCGTAGGCGATATTGGCCGCAACGCCAGCTTCCTTGGCTTCGTCATACGACGCCTGGAGGTTGAACGAGGTCTTCTCGTTGATGGTGTAAGTGCCACCACCCCAGACTGCCCAGTTACCGCCCCACTGCTTGTAGAAGTTGCGCGGGAGATTGTCGTCAGAGCCGTAGCCGGCCATCAAGAACAGCGACAGGTTCTGCATCGGCGTCACGTCGAGGCGAACTTTGCCGGCCCATTCTTCCAGGCTGCTGTCATAGGCAACAACACCGCTGATGGAGCCCCAGCCCTGCGTGTACTTCACGCCGCCGACGACATACGGGACGTAGCTGTCTACCGAGTCGTGACCGAGATGGAGCGCGGTGTTGGCGTCGTTGAGGATAAAGCCTTCACCGGTTTCCAACGAAGCCACGGCCGAGAAGCCGTTGCCAGCATCGAAGTAATACTGGACGACGTTGGTGTCGAAACCGCCGTAGGGAACGATCGTATCCTGGATGACGTTGCCGGCGTAGCCGGTGAACGTGTTGAAGGCTGTTTCGTCCTTACCGACGCGGAGACCACCAAGCTGGATCCAGGCGAAGTTCAGCGAAACGCCTCTGCTGCCAAAGCTGGAGAATTGCAGATCAGGGGTGGTCGGGTCGAGGTCGGTATCGACCCCGTGATAACCGGTTCCCCAGTTGAAGCGGGTCTCGGTGTAGGTCTTCAAGGTGCCGAGCTCGGTTTCCTGGCCGGTGTAGGTCCTCAGCGTGAAGCGAGCCTGCTTGTAATAGCCGTCGTTGACGTTGTCTTCACCATTCAAGGCATCCAACAGGTCCTGATACCTGGCGCCGTCGAACGAGCCAGCCTGGCCCACGCCGATGTCATAGCGGACATAACCGCCGATGCGCAGGCAGATTTCGGTGCCGGGGATGTAGTAGTAGCCAGCGCCGTAGACGTCGCAGATCTTGACGTATTCAGCGGGTTCCGGCTCGGCGACGACGACGGCGTCGGCGGCGCGCGCACCGGAAACTGCGATCAGTGCCGCAGCGGAGCCGAGAAGAAGGCTCTTGATGTTCATTTTCTGACCTCCAGTCA